>NZ_JBEPAK010000213.1:0-12217 GCF_040298565.1 Kitasatospora sp. NPDC001539
CCGCACACCCGCGCGACCTCCTCGATCACGATCACCGTCGCCAGCGCGTCCGCCCCCGCACCCCCGTACTCCTCCGGCACGTGCACCGCATGCAGGTCATTGCCCCGCAACGCGTCCAACGCCTCCTGCGGGAACCGCCCCTGCTCGTCCACCTCCGCCGCGAACGGCGCGATCTTCGCCTCGGCCAGCGAACGCACCGCCTCACGGAGCATCTCGTGCTCCTCGGAGATGCGGAAGAGATCGAAGTCAGCCGCGCTGCCCGCCATGATGCCTGCCTCGTGGTCCAGTGACCGAAGTCTGATCGACGTCGAATCCGGGGTTAACTACCGTTCAGTAGAGATCCTAGGGCTCCGACCTGCGACTGCCTAGCGTCCTCCGGAGCCGGGCGATCCCGGCCCGACCGGCCCGGGCGGATAGCATCAGCACACCTCTACTGGTCGAACCCGCAACTCAAGGGGAACCCGTGACCCTCCGCATCTCAGTGATCGGCACCGGCTACCTCGGCGCCACGCACGCCGCCGCGATGGCCGAGTTCGGCTTCGAGGTGCTGGGTCTGGACATCGATCCCGACAAGATCGCCACCCTCACCGCAGGACGCGTCCCGATGTACGAGCCGGGGCTGTCGGAACTGCTGCTCAAGCACGTGGCCGGGCACGAGGGGTCGACCGGGCGGCTGCGCTTCACCACCTCCGCCAAGGAGGCCGCGGAGTTCGCCGACGTGCACTTCGTCTGCGTCAACACTCCCCAGCGCAAGGGCGAGTTCGCCGCCGACATGTCGTACGTGGACACCGCGATCGACGACCTGGCGCCGCATCTGACCCGCCCGGCCCTGGTGGTCGGCAAGTCCACCGTGCCGGTCGGCTCGGCGGCCCGGCTGGCCGAGCGGCTGGCCGCGCTGGCGCCGGTCGGCGAGGCCGCCGAACTCGCCTGGAACCCGGAGTTCCTGCGCGAGGGGTTCGCCGTCCAGGACACCCTGCGGCCGGACCGGATCGTGGTCGGCGCCCAGAGCGAGCGGGCCGAGCGGCTGCTGCGCGAGGTGTACGCCGAACCGATCGCGGCCGGCGTGCCGTTCCTGGTCACCGACTTCGCGACCGCCGAGCTGGTCAAGGCCGCCGCCAACTCCTTCCTGGCCACCAAGATCTCCTTCATCAACGCGATGGCCGAGGTCTGCGAGGCGGCCGGCGCGGACGTCACCCAGCTGAGCAAGGCGCTCTCCTACGACGAGCGGATCGGCGGCAAGTTCCTCAACTCCGGCCTCGGCTTCGGCGGCGGCTGCCTGCCCAAGGACATCCGGGCGTTCATGGCCCGGGCCGGCGAACTCGGTGCCGACCAGGCGCTGACCTTCCTGCGCGAGGTCGACTCGATCAACATGCGGCGCCGCTCGCGGATGGTCGAGCTGGCCCGCGAGCAGTGCGGCGGCGGCTTCCTGGGCCGTCGGGTGGCCGTCCTCGGTGCCGCCTTCAAGCCCAACTCGGACGACATCCGCGACTCCCCCGCCCTCAACGTGGCCGCCCAGATCCAGCTCCAGGGCGCCCAGGTCACCGTCTACGACCCGAAGGCCGTGGACAACGCCCGCAAGATGTTCCCCTCGCTCGCCTACGCCGCCTCCGCCCTGGAGGCCGCCGAGGGCGCCCACGTCGTCCTCCACCTGACCGAGTGGGCCGAGTTCCGCGAGCTGGACCCGGCCGAGCTCGGCGCCGTCGTCGCCGAACGCCGCCTCCTGGACGGCCGCAACGTCCTCGACGCCGACGCCTGGCGCAGCGCCGGCTGGACGTACCGCGCCCTCGGCCGCCCCAGCTGAGGCCGGCCCACCCGAGGACGGCCCACCTGAGGACGGCCCACCTGAGGCCGGCCCCTCGGAGCGCCCGGCCCCGCACACCGGGGCGGGCGCGTCCCGACGTCCTGAGGCGCACCGGAATCCCGCACGCCCGGGCGCCGTTGGTACCGGCATGACGAGCTACGGCGACGACGCGACGGTCCGCGAGATCCTCACCGGCACCGGGGACACCTGGGCCGTGGTCGGCCTCTCCACCAACACGGCCAGGGCCGCCCACGGCGTGGCCCGGGTCCTCCAGCGCTACGGCAAGCGGGTCGTCCCCGTGCACCCGAAGGCCGAGACGGTCCTCGGCGAGCAGGGCTACGCCTCGCTCGCCGAGATCCCGTTCCCGGTCGACGTGGTGGACGTGTTCGTGAACAGCGCGCTCGCCGGGGAGGTGGCCGACCAGGCGGTGGCGGTCGGGGCGAAGGCGGTCTGGTTCCAGCTCGGCGTCGTGGACGAGGCCGCGTACGAGCGGACCCGGGCGGCCGGGCTGGCCATGGTGATGGACAGGTGCCCGGCCATCGAGATCCCGCGGCTCGGCTGAGCCGCCGGCGGTCAGCCGTCAGCCGTCAGCCGTCAGCGGCCAGGTCGGCGGTGGGCCGCCGGCGGTCAGCCGTCCAGCTGGGCGATGGTGGCGATGGACGGCCGGCGGCTGGTCCGCAGGGAGGCGGCGACGGACTCGGCGTCACGCAGGACGCGCACCGCGTTGTGCCAGGTGAGCTTGGCCAGGTCGGCCTCCGACCAGCGGCGGTCGAGGAGTTCGGCGACCAGGTTGGGGTAGCCGGCCACCGAGTCGAGTCCGTCCGGCAGGAAGGCGGTGCCGTCGAAGTCGCCGCCGATGCCGATGTGGTCGATGCCGGCGACCTCGCGCATGTGGTCGAGGTGGTCGGCGACGGTGGCCGGGGTGGCGGGCGGGCGCGGGTGGGTGGCCTCGAAGGCGCGCTGGCACTCCATGGCGGGCGGGGTGGTGTCCAGCGGGTGGAAGCCGTGGGCGCGCATGTTCTCGTCGGCGGCCAGCGTCCAGTCGATGGCGGCGGGCAGGATGAACTTCGGGACGAAGGTCGCCATCGCCACCCCGCCGTTGGCGGGCAGCTGGGCGAGCACGTCGTCCGGGACGTTGCGCGGGTGGTCGCAGACGGTGCGGGCGGAGGAGTGCGAGAAGACCACCGGCGCCTCGGTGACCCGCAGGGCGTCCCGCATGGTGTCGGCGGAGACGTGCGAGAGGTCGACCAGCATGCCGAGCCGGTTCATCTCCCGGACGACCTCCTCGCCGAACCGGGTCAGCCCGCCGGCGACGGGCTCGTCGGTCGCGGAGTCGGCCCACGGGACGTTGTCGTTGTGGGTGAGCGTCAGGTACCGCACGCCCAGCTCGTACAGGGCGCGCAGGGTGGCCAGCGAGCAGTCGATGGAGTGGCCGCCCTCGGCGCCCATCAGCGAGGCGATCCGGCCCTCGGCGCGGGCGGCCTCCATGTCCGCGGCGGTGCGGGCCAGGCGCAGCCGGTCGGGGTAGCGCTCGACCAGGGCGTGGACGAAGTCGATCTGCTCCAGGGTGGCGCTCACCGCGTGGTCGCCGGCCAGCGAGCCGGGCACGAAGACGGACCAGAACTGGGCACCGACCCCGCCCTCCGCGAGGCGGGCGAGGTCGGTGTGCAGGCGGTCGCTCTGGTCGGCGGCGAGGTCGAGCGCGCCGAGGTCGTACCCGGCCTGCTCGCGCATGGCCCAGGGGAGGTCGTTGTGACCGTCCACCACCGGCGCGGTGCGGAGCAGGGCCCGGGCGCGGTCCAGCAGGGTGGCGGAGTCCGTCTGAGAAGTCATACGGGCTGTTCTACCCCACCCCGACCAGCGGGGTTACTTGCCGAAGCCGAAGGAGGCGGAGCCGGCCACCTTGGCCCGCAGCTTCTTGCCCTTCTCGGTGGCCTGGCTGTTCAGCTCGGCCTGGAAGTCGGTCATCCGCTCGGCGAGTTCGGCGTCGAAGGCGGCGAGCATCCGCACCGCGAGCAGGCCCGCGTTGCGCGCGCCGGCCACCGAGACGGTCGCCACCGGCACGCCGGCCGGCATCTGGACGATCGACAGCAGGCTGTCCATGCCGTCGAGGTAGCGCAGCGGCACCGGCACGCCGATGACCGGCAGCGGGGTGACGGAGGCGAGCATGCCCGGCAGGTGGGCCGCGCCGCCGGCGCCGGCGATGATCGCCTTCAGGCCGCGCCGGTGGGCGTTCTCGCCGTACGCGACCATCTCGCGGGGCATCCGGTGGGCCGAGACGACGTCCACCTCGTAGGGGATCTCGAACTCGTCCAGGGCCTGGGCGGCGGCTTCCATGACGGGCCAGTCGGAGTCGGAGCCCATGACGATGCCAACAACCGGGGTTGTCATTCGGTGATCGTTCCTCGCAGGTAGGCGGCCGCGTGGCGGGCGCGCTCGCGGACGTCGTCGAGGTCGTCCCCGAAGACGTTGACGTGGCCGACCTTGCGGCCGGGCTTCACGTCCTTCCCGTACATGTGGATCCGCAGCCCGGGGTCGCGGGCCATGCAGTGCAGGAAGGCGTGGTACATGTCCGGGTAGTCGCCGCCGAGGACGTTGACCATGACGGTCCACCTGGCGCGCGGCCGGGGGTCGCCGAGCGGGAGGTCGAGGACGGCCCGCAGGTGGTTCTCGAACTGCGAGGTGACCGCGCCGTCCTGGGTCCAGTGCCCGGAGTTGTGGGGCCGCATGGCCAGCTCGTTGACCAGGATGCGGCCGTCCCGGGTCTGGAACAGCTCGACGGCGAGGTGGCCGACGATGCCGAGCTCCCCGGCGATCCGCAGGGCGAGCTGCTGGGCCTGGTCGGAGAGGGCGGGGTCGAGGTCCGGCGCGGGGGCGGTGACCTCGGCGCAGACGCCGTTCTCCTGGACGCTCTCGACGACCGGGTAGGCGACGGCCTGGCCGCTGGGCGAGCGGACCACGTTGGCGGCCAGCTCGCGGAGGAAGTCGACCCTCTCCTCGGCCAGCACCGGGACGCCGGCCAGGAACGGGGCCTGTGCCTGCTCCTCGTCGTCCACGACCCAGACGCCCTTGCCGTCGTAGCCGCCGCGGACGGTCTTCAGCACGACCGGGTAGCCGGAGCCCTCCTCGGCGAAGGCGGTGACGTCGGCCGGGTCGGCGACGATCCGGTGCCGGGGGCAGGGCACGCCGATGGAGTCGAGCTTGGCCCGCATCACGCCCTTGTCCTGGGCGTTGACCAGCGCGTCCGGGCCGGGGCGGACGGCGACGCCGTCGGCCTCCAGGGCCCGCAGGTGCTCGGTGGGGACGTGCTCGTGGTCGAAGGTGATCACGTCGCAGCCGGCGGCGAAGCGGCGCAGGGTGTCGAGGTCGCGGTAGTCGCCGAGGACGACCTCGGAGACCACCTGGGAGGCGGAGTCCTGCGGCGTGTCGGCGAGGAGCTTGAACCGGACCCCCAGCGGGATGCCCGCCTGGTGTGCCATGCGGGCCAACTGCCCGCCGCCGATCACGCCCACCACTGGAAAATTCACATTGCCCGGGGAAGTCACCCGGCCAGGATATCCGGGCCGGTGGGGGGTGGTGGAGCCGCGGTGGGGCAGTGAGTAGTGGACGCGCGTAGATGTCAACCCGGGGGCGGGAGGGCTGAGCCGTTCGATGGAAGCGGGTAGCCTGGACGGCCAGGTCCTCGTCCGCGCAGTCGGATCATGTGTGCGCACGCAGGGCTCGAGGTGGCCGGGTCCCGTGCCGGGCCCCCTTTCGTCCGCAGGCACATGGAGGCAGCCCGGTATGGCGAGGACCGCAGCTTCGAAACCCCCGCTCATGCAGAGGATGCGCGGGCTCACGGGTGAAGTCGTGAAGTTCGGCGTCGTCGGCCTGAGCGGCGTGGTGGTCAACTTCGCCGTGTTCTGGGTCTGCATCAACGGCCTGGGCCTGGCCTCGCTGCGCTCCAACATCGCGGCGACCGTGATCGCGATCGCCACCAACTACCTCGGCTACCGCTACTGGCTGTACCGGGACCGGGACGCGGCCTCGCGCAAGCGGGAGATCACGCTGTTCCTGGTCTTCAGCGGCATCGGCATGCTGATCGAGACCGGGGTCCTCGCCTTCACGGTGTACGTGCTGCACCTGGACTCGCACTACGAGCAACTCGGCGCCAAGGTGATCGGCCTCGGCGTGGCCACCGTGTTCCGCTTCGTCTCCTACCGCAGCTGGGTGTTCAAGGCACTGCCGGAGCCCGTCCCGACCCTCGACGCCGCCGCCGACGGCCAGGAGCTGGCCGCTCAGGCCGAGCTGATGCTGGCCGCCGAGCAGATCCGCTACGCCAAGGCCGAGTAGCCGAGCAGGCCGGCGGACCGAGCAGGCCGAGCGCCCGGGCTGTCGTGGCAGATCCGCCGCGGCAGCCCGTCGCGACCAGCCCTCGCGACCAGCCCCCGTGACTAGTCCTCGTGGCTGCGCCCGAGGAAGAGCGCGAACACGGCCGGCTTCAGCGAGAGGAGCTCCAGCCGGCCGCCGTCCGCCTCCGCGAGGTCGCGGGCGACGGCCAGGCCGATGCCGGTGGAGTTGCGGCCGCTGACCGCGCGTTCGAAGACCCGGTTGCCGAGGTCGGCCGGCACCCCCGCGCCCTCGTCCTGCACCTCGACCACCACGGAGGTGCCGGAGGGCCGGACCCGCAGGGTGATCGTCCCGGCGCCGTGCATCAGGGAGTTCTCGATCAGGGTGGCCAGCACCTGGGCCACCGTCCCGGGGGTGCCGACGGCGGTGACCCCGTGCAGCCCCTCCAGCGACAGCACCCGGCCCTGCTCGCGCAGCGTCGGGCCCCATTCCTCCACCTGCTGCTTGATCACCTCGTCCAGGTCGAAGGCGACGGCCGTGGGGCTGCGGGGGTCGCGCTGGGTGGTGAGCAGCCGCTGCACGACGTCGGTGAGCCGCTCGACCTGCTGGAGGGCGATGGTCGCCTCCTCCTTGACGGTCTCCGGTTCCTCGGCGAGGGCGGTGATCTCCTCCAGCCGCATGGACAGCGCGGTCAGCGGGGTGCGCAGCTGGTGCGAGGCGTCGGCGGCGAGCCGGCGTTCGGCGGTGAGCATCCGGGCGATCCGCTCGGCGCTGGTGTCCAGCACTTCGGCGATCCGGTCCAGTTCGGGCACCCCGTACCGGCGGTCGCGCGGGCGCGGATCGCCGGAGCCGAGCCGTTCGGCGGTCTCGGCGAGCTCGGTGAGCGGCCGGGCGAGCCGCTTGGCCTGCCACACGGCGAGCGCCACGGCGGCCTGGACGGCCAGCAGGGCGACCACCC
This sequence comes from Kitasatospora sp. NPDC001539, assembly GCF_040298565.1. Taxonomy (NCBI): domain Bacteria; kingdom Bacillati; phylum Actinomycetota; class Actinomycetes; order Kitasatosporales; family Streptomycetaceae; genus Kitasatospora; species Kitasatospora sp. NPDC001539. The sequence continues at coordinate 7,089 of NZ_JBEPAK010000213.1, forward strand.
CGAGCAGCAGCAGGTTGTTGGCGATCTCGTGGTCGACGTCCTCGCGGGACTGCTCGACGGTGACGATCTCGCCGCTGTTGCCGCGTTCGACGGCCTTCAGCAGGTGGTCCCCGGCCGGGCGCTCACCGGCCGAGACCACCTGCTGGCCGGGGATCTGCACCTCGACGTAGCTGCCCTCGGTGACCTGGCTCTCGAAGACGCGCCCGTTGTTGACCGACTCCTGGTCGGCGAGCCGGCTCTCCACCAGGGCGAGCACCCGGACGGCGGCCGCGTCGACCCGGTCCTGGGCCGAGTTGACGATGGTCCGCTTCTCGACCAGGGCGAGCGGCACGCAGAACACCACGACCACCACCAGGACGACGACCAGCAGCGAGTTGATCATCCGGCGTTTCACGCTGCTGCTCCCCGAGGTGTTCCACGTCATCGGCCGGCGCCCGGCCACGGTCTCCGTACGGGGCTCATTCTTCTCGAACGTACGGGGCTAGTTCTTCTCGAACCGGAACCCGACCCCGCGCACGGTGGCGATGTAGCGGGGGTTCGCCGCGTCGTCGCCGAGCTTCTTGCGGAGCCAGGAGATGTGCATGTCGAGGGTCTTGGTCGAGGTCCACCAGGTGGTGTCCCAGACCTGCCGCATGATCTCCTCGCGGGTGACCACCCGGCCGGCGTCGCGGACCAGCACCCGCAGCAGCTCGAACTCCTTGGCGGAGAGGGTGAGCTCCTCCTCGCCGAGCCAGGCGCGGTGGGACTCGATGTCGATCTTGACCCCGTGCGCTCCGGTGGTGAGCTGGTCGACGTTGCCGCGCCGCAGCAGGGCCCGGACGCGGGCGAGCAGCTCGGCCAGGCGGAAGGGCTTGGTGACGTAGTCGTCGGCGCCGGCGTCCAGGCCGACCACGGTGTCGACCTCGTCGGCGCGGGCGGTGAGCACCAGGACGGGGCAGCTCTTGCCGTCCGCGCGCAGGCGGCGGCAGACCTCCAGGCCGTCCATCTCGGGGAGTCCGAGGTCGAGGACGACGAGGTCGACCTCCTCGGTGAGGCCGGCGGCCAGTGCGGTCGGACCGTCCTCGCGGACGAGCACCTCGTAGCCCTCGCGTCGCAGGGCCCTGGCGAGCGGTTCGGAGATCGCCGGATCGTCCTCGGCGAGCAGCACACAGGTCATGTGGTGATGGTAGTCCGCCCGGGTATGGCCGTAGGCCCTGTGAGGTGCTTCACAGAGCGTGATCGTTATACAAGGGCCATTCGGGTGTCAACGCGGTGCCGCCGACCGGTCGTTCGGCGAAGATTCTCCCATTGGATCTTGTATCTGAAGGAAGACTTGGCCCCGCACCATGGATCAGTCGGGCGGATCTAGGGCGGACTTTGCCATTCCCATACCCGATTCGAGAGTTTTGTCATCTGATAACGCCAAATGTGGCCACGTAGAGTGGTTCGAGTCCACGTCCGCTGCCACCCCCCTAGGCGGACGCTGTCAGGCAAGGAACCACTACTCATGGCGTCTACGACCCTGGACGCCGGCGTCACGTCGGCCTCTCCCAGCGGCAAGACCTTCCTCGGGCACCCCCGGGGACTCGCCACTCTCTTCATGAGCGAGATGTGGGAGCGCTTCAGCTACTACGGCATGCGTGCCCTGCTGGTGCTCTACATGACCGCCTCCATAGCGGACGGCGGCCTCGGCATGAAGACGGCGGTCGCCGCCGCCGTGTACAGCGTCTACACGGCCATGGTCTACCTGCTGGCCCTCCCCGGCGGCTGGATCGCGGACCGCTTCCTGGGCGCCCGCAAGACGGTCGCCCTCGGTGGCACGATCATCATGATCGGCCACTTCCTGCTGGCCGTTCCGGTCAGTGCGTCCTTCTTCGTCGGCCTGGTCTTCATCGCGGTCGGCTCGGGCCTGCTCAAGGCCAACATCTCGACGATGGTCGGCCACCTCTACGACGGGCCGAACGACCCGCGCCGGGACGGCGGGTTCACGATCTTCTACATGGGCATCAACCTCGGTGCCTTCGTCGCCCCGCTGGTCGTCGGCACCGTCGGCCAGACGGTCAACTGGCACCTCGGCTTCGCCCTGGCCGGCATCGGCATGGCCCTCGGCCTGTTCCAGTTCCTGCTGGGCACCCGCCACCTGAGCCCGAAGAGCAACGTGGTCACCTCGCCGATCGGCGCCGAGGAGAAGCGGAAGATCTTCACCAAGGCCGGCATCTGGCTGGCCGTCGCGGCGGTCTTCTACGCGGTCGTGGGCCTCACCGGGCACTTCACCATCAACTGGGCGATCTGGCCGCTGTCCATCGCCGGCCTGGCGATCCCGGTGTTCGTCTTCGCCAAGGTGAAGCGCGACAAGGACCTGGACGCCGAAGAGCAGTCCAAGATGAGCGGCTACATCTGGTTCTTCGTCGCCGCCGCCGTGTTCTGGATGATCTACGACCAGTCCGGCTCGACGCTGAACGTCTTCGCCGACGAGCACACCGCGTCGACCCTGTTCGGGATCGACTTCCCGTCCAGCTGGTTCCAGTCGCTCAACCCGCTCTACATCATGGCGCTGGCCCCGGTCTTCGCCTGGATCTGGGTCGCCCTGGCCCGCCGGTCGAAGAACCCCAGCACCACCATGAAGTTCGCCTTCGGCCTGCTGATGATCGGCGCCTCCTTCATCGTCATGATGCTGGCGATGGCCGCCGCCCACGGCGACACCAAGGTCACCCCGCTGTGGCTGGCCATGGTCTACCTGGTCCAGACCGTCGGTGAGCTCACCCTCTCCCCGGTCGGCCTGTCCGTCACCACCAAGCTGGCCCCCACCAAGTACGCCAGCCAGATGATGGGTGTCTGGTTCCTCGCCGTCACCGCGGGCGACTGCGTCGCCGCCATCTTCCAGCTGGTGCTGGGCGACAAGGTGGTCGGCGGCACCGCGTACTTCGCGGTCCAGGGCGTGATGGCGATCGTCGCCGGTGTCGCGCTGGCGATGTACCGCAAGAAGGTCGTCAAGCTCATGGGCGACGTGCACTGACGTCCGCCCTCCCGCTCCGGGGCCGCCGTGGATTCCTGAGATCCCCGGCGGCCCCGGTCGTTTTCCGCCTACGGTGCCCGCATGGCCACCGACTCGTTCCCGCAGCAGCTAGCCCGTACCCGCCGGTTCACTCTGGGGGTCCCCACCCAGCCGGAGCCCTCCGCCGACGGCGCCACCGTGCTGTTCCTGCGCAGCCGGGGCGGTACCGACCCGCTCATCTGCCTGTGGGCACTGGACACCGCGACCGGTGAGGAGCGGCTGATCGCCGACCCGGGGGCGCTCGGCGCTGCCGGCGGCATCACCGCGTACAGCAGCGATGACAGCGGCTCTCTCGCCGTCTTTGCGCTGGACGGCGCGCTGTGGCTGGCCGACACCGTCGACGGCGGCGCCCGTCCGATCCGCTGCACCGGCGAGCCGCAGGAGGTACGGCTCGACCCGACCGGCCGCACGATCGCCTACGTCAGCGGCGGCGCCCTGCGGGTGGTCGGCGCGGACGGCACGGGCGACCGGCTGCTGGCCGAGCCCGAGGCCGAGGACGTCTCGTACGGCCTCGCCGAGTACGTCGCTGCCGGGGAGTTCGAGCGCACCCGCGGCTACTGGTGGTCCCCTGACGGCACCGCGCTGCTGGTCGCCCGCGTCGACGAGCGCGTTGTCATCCGGCTCTTCCTCGCCGACCCGGCAGACCCGCAGCAGCAGCCGCGCGCCATCCGCTACCCACTGGCCGGCACCGCCAACGCCGACGTCTCGCTCTGGCTGCTCGGCCTCGACGGCAGCCGGGTCGAGGTCCGCTGGGACCGCGATGCGTTCGAGTACCTCACCGCCGCCGGCTGGGACGGCCACGGCCCGTACGCCGCCGTGCAGAGCCGCGACCAGCGCACGGTGCGTACGCTCGCGATCGAGCCGGACGGCGCCACCCGGCTGCTCGCCGAGCGGACGGACCCGCACTGGATCGAGCTGGTCCCCGGCCTTCCGGTCCGGACGGCGGGCGGGGCGCTGGTCGACACCACGGATGACGGCGACACCCGGCGGCTCACCGTCGACGGCAAGCCCGTCACGCCGAACGGGCTGCAGCTGCGGGCGGTGGTCGGGACGGAGGGCGAGGAGGTGCTGTTCACCGCCTCCGAGGAACCTACGGAGACGCACCTGTGGGTCTACCGGCCCGACCTCGGCCTGCGGCAGTTGAGCGACGGCCCGGGCCTGCACGACGGGGTACGGCGCGGCGGCACGCTGGTGCTCACCACCCGGTCCGAGGGTGTCCGTTCCACCGTGCTCCGGGAGGGCCGCCCGCCGCTCGCCCTCACCTCGTACGCCGAAGCTCCCGTGGTCACCGCCCGCCCCGAGCTGCTCCGCCTCGGCCCTCGCGAACTGCGCGCCGCGCTCTACCTACCCACCGGGTACCGCCCCGGCGACGGCCCGCTGCCCGTACTGCTCGACCCGTACGCCGGGCCCGCGATGCAGAAGGTCACCACCGGAGGCGTCTGGCACGAGCAGGTGTCGCAGTGGTTCGCCGACCAGGGTTTCGCGGTGCTGGTCATAGACGGACGAGGCACCCCCGGCCGCGGGCCGCAGTGGGACAAGACGGTCTGGGGTGACAAGGCCGGGCCCCCGCTGGAGGACCAGATCGACGGCCTGCGGGAGACGGCCCGGCTGCGGCCCGGACTGCTCGACCTCGACCGGGTCGGCATCCGCGGCTGGTCCTTCGGCGGCTACCTGGCCGCCCTCGCGGTGCTGAGGCGGCCGGACGTCTTCCACGCCGCCTCGGCCGGGGCCGCCCCCACCGACTGGCGCCTCTACGACACCCACTGGCAGGAACGCTTCCTCGGCCACCCCGACCAGTACCCCGAGCACTACGACGACGGCTCCCTCATCGCCGAGGCGCCGAACCTGAGCCGCCCGCTGCTGCTGATCCAGGGCCTGGCCGACGACAACGTCCACCCCGCCCACACCCTGCGGCTTTCCAGCGCCCTGCTCGCCGCCGGCCGCCCCCACGAAGTCCTGCCCCTGCGGGCAACCGCCCACCGGCCGACGGACGAGGCCGTGGTCGAGAACCTGCTGCACCACGAACTGGACTTCCTACGCCGGTCGCTGGCCGCTCAATAGCCACCCGGGCGCGCAGGAAGTCGGCCGAGCCGAC
>NZ_JBEPAK010000214.1:0-368 GCF_040298565.1 Kitasatospora sp. NPDC001539
GCTCGGGTGGATTCTTTTTCTGTCGTGGGCCCTCCCGACCTCCGGGGCCACTGTCGTCGGGCGCGGCCTGCTGGTGCCCCCGCCCCGCGGCGACGGCGCCGGCCCTACCGGGCCGTTGCGCCGGTCCGGACGGTCAGAGCTTCCTGATGCTGTACGCGACGCCGCTGCCGAGGCAGCTGCTGCTGCTCTGCGAGCTCGCGACGACCCATCCGGCGGGGATCGGGGAGAAGGAGCAGACGGTGGCGTAGCTCTGGGTGGTGATCTTGCTGATGGTGTACGCGACACCGGTGCCGGCGCACGTGCTGCTGCTGTACGAGCTGGTGACGACCCAGCCGGTCGGGATCGGCGACATCGAACACACCGTCGCG
>NZ_JBEPAK010000214.1:468-12214 GCF_040298565.1 Kitasatospora sp. NPDC001539
TAGCTCTGGTTGGCGGTGTTGCTGATCGTGTACGCCACACCCGTACCCGCACACGTACTGCTGCTGTACGAACTCGTGATCACCCAACCGGTCGGGATCGGCGACATCGAACACACCGTCGCGTAGCTCTGGTTGGCGGTGTTGCTGATCGTGTACGCCACACCCGTACCCGCACACGTACTGCTGCTGTACGAACTCGTGATCACCCAACCGGTCGGAATGGGCGACATCGAACACACCGTCGCGTAGCTCTGCGTGCTCACATCGGCGATGGTGTACGCGACGCCGGTGCCGGCGCAGGTGCTGCTGCGGTACGAGCTGGTGATGACCCAGCCGGGCGGGATGGGGGAATTGGAGCAGATGGTCGCGCTCGCGGTGAGCTGCTGGGGGGCCGCCTGCGCCTGCGCGGTTGCGGCGGTCATCACCCCCAGGAGCATGAGCACGACAGTCAGCAGATGAGGTATGCGGTCCCGTACGGTCTTCAATGCCTGCCTCGGATCTTCTCGACGCTCTACGACACTTGGCGTGGGTGAAGTGAACGATTGGCACACTGTTCCTTCACCCTTGGCCGAGATGGTGTCAGAGTTGGTCCGGGGCCACCAGTGCCCCGGGTGTCGGCGTCTCGAAGTCCGCACCCGCGGATCACCCACCTCGGGGCGGGGGCCGGCGCCGTGGCCGTCCACGCGACGCCCGGGCGCGGGCCGGCGCGGACGGCGTGTCAGTCACCGTGGCTCCGAAGGGTTTCCTTGACCTTGGCGATCGCGAAGCCCCACCCCTGCTGGACGGTCGGCTTGCCCGGCACCGCCAGTTCCCGGGGATTGGTCAGCACGTCGAGCAGCACCGGCCCCGGCGTCGCGAAGGCCCGGCGGACACCGTCCTCGAGCTCCGACGGGTCGGTGACCCGGATGCCGGTCAGTCCGAGCGCGGTGGCGACCGCGGCGAAGTCCGGGTTGTCCAACTCCGTACCGAACTCCGGGAGTCCGGCCTGCTCCTGTTCCAGCTTGACCATGCCGAGGCGCCGGTTGTCGAACACCACGAGCTTCACCGGCAGCCGGTACGTCCTGATCGTCATCAGGTCGCCGAGCAGCATGCTCAGGCCGCCGTCGCCGCAGAACGCCACCACCTGCCGGTCGGGGGCCCACAGTTGGGCACCGAGCGCCTGGGGCATCGCGTTGGCCATCGAGCCCAGGTTGTACGACCCCAGCAGCCGCCGGCGGCCGCGCATGGTCACGAAGCGGGACAGCCAGACCGTGGCCATGCCGGTGTCGGAGGTGAAGATCGCGTCGTCGCTCGCGCAGGCGTCCACCGCGGCGGCCAGCGCCTCCGGGCGCACGTCGTGGTCGCGGTTGTCCAGGGCGCTGCGCAGCCGGCCGAGCAGCCGGTGGTCGTGGTGGGGGTCGGCGAGGCGCTGCTGACCGGAGGTCCACTCCTCGAAGCTCTTGCGCGCGGCTTCCAGGTGTGACCGCTCCGTGGCCGGTTCGAGGTGCGGCAGGAGCGCGCGCAGGGTGGCCGCGGTGTCGCCCGCGAGTCCGACGTCGACGGGCATCCGGCGGCCGAGGTGGCGTTCGAGGAGGTCGATCTGGACGACCTTGCAGTCGGTGGGGTACCAGTCGCGGTACGGGAAGTCCGTGCCGAGCATGACGAGGGTGTCGCAGTCGTCCAGGGCCTGGACGGCGGCGGGGTTGCCGATCAGGCCGGTCTGCCCGACCTGGTAGGGGTTGTCCTCCTCGAACCCCTCCTTGGCCTTGAGGGTGAGGACCATCGGCGCGGACAGGCGCTCGGCGAGTGCGAGCACCTCCTCTCGGGCGTCCCGGGCGCCCCGGCCGACCAGCAGGGTCACCCGGTCGGCGGCGTTGATGAGGTCGGCGGCCTCCCGGATGCCGGCGTCGTCGGCGCGGGTGACGGGGCGGGTCCGCGGGAAGCGGGCGGGGCGGTCGTCCGTGAGTTCCCGGTCGCCGAGGTCACCGGGGACCGTCAGGACCGCCACGCCGCGTTCGCTGATCGCCGAGCGGACGGCGGCCTCCAGCATCCTGGGCAGTTGGTCCGGCGAGGTGACGGTCGCCCGGAAGACGGCGACGTCCCGGAACAGCAGGTCGTTGTCGACCTCCTGGAAGTAGTCGCTGCCCATCTCGGCCGAGGGGACCTGACCGGCGATGGCCAGCACCGGGGTCCGGCTCTTGGCCGCGTCGTACAGGCCGTTGAGCAGGTGGACCGAGCCGGGGCCGACGGTGCCCATGCACACCCCGAGGGTGCCGGACAGCTGGGACTGGGCGCCCGCGGCGAAGGCGGCCGCCTCCTCGTGGCGGCAGCCCACCCAGTCGAGGCCCTCGGTGGTGCGGATCGCGTCGGTCAGCGGATTCAGCGCGTCGCCGACCACGCCGAAGACATGGCGCACGCCCAGCTCCTTCAGGGCGTCGACGATCACGCGGGCGACGGTACGTGCCACGTTGGGTTCCCTTCGTAGTGTTCGTGGTGTCAGACGGTGAACCGGTCGGGGTCGGCCTCGTCCCAGTCGCGCGCCCACGCTTCGGGGGCGTCCTGGAGCAACTGCCCCGGTGCCAGCCAGGAGTGGATGTCCGCGTAGGAGCGGATGGTCTGCGGGTCGAGGCGGCGCTGGAGCATGTGGGGACGCAGTTGCGACGGTTCGCGGACCCCCATGGCGGCCATGATCTGCAGGGCGCTCTTGACGGTGGCCTCCTGGTAGCGCCGCACCCGCTGGGACTTGTCCCCCACGTGCAGGGCGCGCGCCCGGCGCGGGTCCTGGGTGGCCACGCCGACCGGGCAGGTGTTGGTGTGGCAGCGCTGGGCCTGGATGCAGCCGACCGCGAACATCATGGCCCGGGCGGCGTTGGTGTAGTCGGCTCCCTGGATCAGCCGCTTGACCAGGTCGCTGCCGGTGGCCACCTTGCCGCTTGCGCCGATCCGGATCCGCTCGCGCAGACCGCTGCCGACCAGCGCGTTGTGGACCGTCATCAGGCCCTCGGTGAGCGGCAGGCCGACGTGGTCGGCGAACTCCAGCGGGGCGGCGCCGGTCCCGCCCTCCGCGCCGTCGACGACGATGAAGTCCGGTGTCACCCCCTCCTCCAGCATGGCCTTGCAGACCGCGAGGAACTGGCGGCGCGAGCCGACGCAGAGCTTGAACCCGGTCGGCTTGCCCCCCGCCAGCCCGCGCATCCGGCCGATGAAGCGGACCAGCTCGCGCGGGGTGGAGAAGACCCGGTGGTAGGGCGGGGAGACGACGGTCCGGCCCTGCGGGACGCCGCGCACCCGGGCGATCTCCGCATCGACCTTGGAACCGGGAAGCACGCCGCCGATGCCGGGCTTGGCGCCCTGGCTCAGCTTCAGCGACACGCACTTGACGTGCGGGTGCGCCGCCTTCTCGGCGAACAGGCCCGGGTCGAAGTCCCCGTCCTCGGTGCGGCAGCCGAAGTAGCCGGTGCCGATCTCCCACACCAGGTCCCCGCCGGGCCGCAGGTGGTACTCGGACAGGCCGCCCTCCCCGGTGTCATGGGCGAAACCGCCCAGCGCGGCACCGGTGTTCAGGGCCAGCACGGCGTTGGCCGACAGCGAGCCGAAGCTCATCGCGGACACGTTGAGCAGCGACATCCCGTACGGCCGGGTGCAGTCCGGACCTCCGACCAGCACCCGCGGCGGGTGCTCGGGCACCGCGACCGGGGCCATCGACGGCACGAGGAACTCGCGCCCGCTCCCGTAGAGGTCCAGCTCCGTGCCGAACGGCTCCTCCGCGTCGGTCCCCTTGGCCCGCTCGTAGACGATGCTGCGGGTGTCGCGGTCGAACGGGCGCCCGTCCACGTTGCGTTCGATGAAGTACTGCTGCAGCTCGGGCCGGATGCCTTCCAGGGCGAACCGCAGGTGGCCCAGGACCGGGTAGTTGCGCAACACCGAGTGCCGGGTCTGCAGCAGGTCCGCCACCCCCAGCGCCGCCAGCGCCAGCAACGGGACGGCCGCGCACCACCACCACGGCGACACGACGGCGGCCACCACCGTTGCGGCGACCGCTCCACACCCCAGCCAGGCGATCCACAGGAATCTCAACACGGAGCCCGTCTAACCCCGAACGCCGTGCTCAAGCACCCCGGCGACGCGATCCGCGCCACTGCGCCGCACCCGGTGGTGGGGACGGCCGGAGAGCAGGGCCGGCCCCGTCGGCGCACCGACCCGCCCCCCGTCGGCGGTGTGCGGCGCCGGGGGGCGGGTCGGCTCTGACGGCCCTACGGGCTCACGGGCCTACGGGCCTACGGGCCCACGGCCCCACCGGCTCTACGGAGCCAGCTGCCGCTTGATCCGGGCGATCAGGTCGCTCGCGTCCACCGGCTTGGTGACGTAGTCGGAGGCGCCGGCGGCCAGGCTCTTCTCGCGGTCCCCGATCATGGCCTTCGCCGTGACGGCGATGATCGGCAGGGCCGCGTGCTCGGGCATGGCGCGGATGGCGGAGGTGGCCGCGTACCCGTCCATCTCGGGCATCATGACGTCCATCAGGATCACGTCGACCTCGCCGTGCTCGGCGAGGGCGTCGAGGGCGGCGCGGCCGTTCTCGGCCTGGAGCACCCGGACGCCGTGGAGTTCGAGGATCCCCGTGAGCGCGTAGAGGTTGCGGTCGTCGTCGTCGACGACCAGCACGGTGCGGCCCGCGAGTGAGCCGTCGACGTCCTGGCCGGTGGCCGCCGCCGGTTCCTCGGAGCGCACCAGCGGCAGCACGTCGCCGGGTTGTTCCGCGCTCAGGTGCAGGGCGATGCGCTCGCGCAGTTCGTCCAGGCTGGAGATCAGCTCCAGGGGCTGGCTCGCGGCGTGCGCCTGGAGCGCGCTCTCCTGCTCCGTGCCCAGTCGGCGGGTGTGGTGGGCCAGGACCGGCACCCCGTGCAGCGCCGGGTCCCGGACCATGTCGTCGAGGAATCCGAGCGCGGCGTCCTCGGGCAGGTCCAGTTCCAGGACGACGCAGTGGCAGGGCGTGACGGCGAGCGCGGCGGCCGCCTCGGAGGCACCGACGGTGGTGATGATCTCCACCGGCACCCGCGGTCGGCCGAGGTTCGGCTGACCGGCCAGGTCGGCGACGGCGCTCTCCGCGACCAGGGAGAGCAGGCCGCGCGGACGCTCCTCGATCACCAGCAGCCGCTTCGGCTGGACCGCGTCCGCCGCGGCTGCGGGGGTGCGGTGCGGTTCGGGCTGCCCGGTGTCGTCGGTGGCCTCCCCGGGCGAGGCGGCCTCCAGCGTCGCCCGGGCGCCCTGGGCGCTCAGTTCGGCGAAGTCGGGCTGGACGGCGGGCAGGTAGAGCGTGAAGGTGCTGCCCTGGCCCGGCGTGCTCTCGGCGGTGATGACGCCGCCGAGCAGGAAGGCGATCTCCCGGCTGATCGACAGGCCCAGTCCCGTGCCGCCGTACTTGCGGCTGGTCGTCCCGTCGGCCTGCTGGAAGGCGCCGAAGACGGTCTCCAGGTGCTGGGGAGCGATGCCGATGCCGGTGTCCACCACGCGGAAGGCGACGACCGGCCCGCCGCGCCTGGCGGCTTCGGGGGCCCGCGACTCCTCGATCACGTCGATGCGCAGCTCGACGCTGCCCCGCTCGGTGAACTTGACGGCGTTGGACAGCAGGTTCCGCAGCACCTGCCGCAGCCGGTACTCGTCGGTGAGCAGTTCGGCCGGGACCGCCGGGGCGGTCCGGACGGTGAACGCCAGGTTCTTCTGGCTGGTCATCGGCCGGAACGTGGCTTCGACGTAGTCCAGCAGCTTGCGCAGCGGGATGCGGTCCGGGTTGATGTCCATCTTGCCGGCCTCGACCTTGGAGAGGTCGAGGATGTCGTTGATGAGCTGGAGCAGGTCGGAGCCGGCGGAGTGGATGATGCCGGCGTACTCGACCTGCTTGGCGGTCAGGTTCCGGGTCGGGTTCTGGGCGAGCAGCTGGGCGAGGATCAGCAGGCTGTTGAGCGGGGTGCGCAGCTCGTGGCTCATGTTGGCCAGGAACTCCGACTTGTACTTCGAGGCGAGCGACAACTGGTGGGCCCGGGCCTCCAGTTCCTGGCGGGCCTGCTCGATCTCCAGGTTCTTGGTCTCGATGTCGCGGTTCTGCGCCGCCAGCAGCTCGGCCTTCTCCTCGAGTTCGGCGTTCGAGGACTGCAGCTCCTCCTGGCGCGCCTGCAACTCCTCGGAGCGGGCGCGGAGTTCGGCGGTCAGGCGCTGGGACTCGCCGAGCAGCTCGTCGGTGCGGGCGTTGGCGACGATGGTGTTGACGTTGACGCCGATCGCCTCCCGCAGCTGTTCGAGGAAGTCGCGGTGGACCTGGGTGAAGGAGTGAACGGTGGCGAGCTCGATGACGCCGAGCACCTGCTCCTCGACCACGATGGGCAGCACGACGAGGTCGACCGGCTCGGTGCGTCCCAGGCCGGAGGAGACCGTCACGTAGCCGGCGGGCAGGTCGGAGACGGCGATGGTGCGCTTGCTGCGCGCCGCCTGGCCGACGAAGGACTGGCCGAGCTTGAACCGGCTGCCCACCGCTTCGTCGGGGTGGGCGTAGGAGCTGATCAGGTTGAGGTAGGTCCCCTCGTCCGTCTCCTCGGCAAGGTAGAAGGCCCCGTACTGCGCGGAGACGAGCGGCGTGAGCTCGTCCATGATCAGCTCGGCGACGAGCGCGAGGTCCCGTCGGCCCTGCATCAGACCGGAGATCCGGGCGAGGTTGGACTTCAGCCAGTCCTGCTCCTCGTTGGCCCGGGTGGTCTCGCGCAGCGACTCCACCATGAAGTTGATGTTGTCCTTGAGGTCGGCGACCTCGCCGGAGGCGTCCACGGTGATCGAGCGGGTCAGGTCGCCGGCCGCCACCGCGCTGGCGACCTCGGCGATCGCCCGGACCTGCCGGGTGAGGTTGCCGGCCAGCTCGTTCACGTTCTCGGTGAGCCGCTTCCAGGTGCCGGAGACGCCCTCGACCTCGGCCTGGCCGCCCAGGCGCCCCTCGCTGCCGACCTCCCGGGCGACGCGGGTGACCTCGGCGGCGAAGGAGCTCAGCTGGTCGACCATGGTGTTGATGGTCGTCTTGAGCTCGAGGATCTCCCCGCGCGCGTCCACGTCGATCTTGCGGGTCAGGTCGCCCTTGGCCACCGCGGTGGTGACCTGGGCGATGTTGCGCACCTGGCTGGTCAGGTTGTGCGCCATGAAGTTGACGTTGTCGGTGAGGTCCTTCCACGTCCCGGCGACGTTCGGGACCCGGGCCTGGCCGCCCAGGGTGCCTTCGGTGCCGACCTCGCGGGCGACCCGGGTGACCTCGTCGGCGAAGGCCGAGAGCGTGTCGACCATGGTGTTGATCACACCGGCGAGCGCCGCGACCTCGCCCTTCGCCTCGACGTTGATCTTCTGCGACAGGTCGCCCTTGGCGACCGCCGTGGCGACCTGGGCGATGGACCGCACCTGGCCGGTGAGGTTGGAGGCCATCACGTTGACGTTGTCGGTGAGGTCCTTCCAGGTGCCGGAGACGCCCCGGACGGTGGCCTGGCCGCCGAGGTTGCCCTCGGTGCCGACCTCGCGGGCCACCCTGGTCACCTCGTCCGCGAACGCGCCCAGCTGGTCGACCATCGTGTTGATGGTCTCCTTCAGCTCCAGGATCTCGCCGCGCGCGTCCACTCGGATCTTCTGCGACAGGTCGCCCTTGGCGACCGCGGTGGTCACCTGGGCGATCGAGCGGACCTGTGCGGTCAGGTTGTCGGCCATGACGTTCACGGACTCGGTCAGGTCCCGCCACGTCCCCGAGACGTCCCGCACGTCCGCCTGGCCGCCCAGCCGGCCCTCGGTGCCGACCTCGCGGGCCACCCTGGTCACCTCGCCGGCGAAGGCGGAGAGCTGGTCGACCATCGTGTTGATGGTGTCCTTGAGTTCCAGGATCTCGCCGCGGGCCGTGACGGTGATCTTCTGGGAGAGGTCGCCCTTGGCGACCGCGGTGGCGACCTGGGCGATCGAGCGGACCTGAGCGGTCAGGTTGCCGGCCATGAAGTTGACGGAGTCCGTCAGGTCCCGCCACGTCCCCGAGACGCCCTTGACGTCGGCCTGCCCGCCCAGGATGCCCTCGGTGCCGACCTCGCGCGCCATCCGGGTGACCTCGTCGGCGAAGGCGCTCAGCTGGTCGACCATCGTGTTGACGGTGTTCTTCAGCTCCAGGATCTCGCCGCGCGCGTCGACGGTGATCTTCTGGGAGAGGTCACCCTTGGCGACCGCCGTGGTGACCTGGGCGATGTTGCGGACCTGGTCGGTCAGGTTGCCGGCCATGAAGTTGACGGAGTCGGTCAGGTCCCGCCAGGTCCCGGCGACCCCGGGCACCTGGGCCTGACCGCCCAGCCGCCCCTCGCTGCCGACCTCGCGCGCCACCCGGGTGACTTCGTCGGCGAAGGCGCTCAGCTGGTCGACCATCGTGTTGACGGTGTTCTTCAGCTCCAGGATCTCGCCGCGCGCGGCGACGTCGATCTTCTGCGACAGGTCGCCCTTGGCCACGGCGGTGGCCACCTGGGCGATGTCGCGGACCTGGCTGGTCAGGTTGCCCGCCATGGCGTTGACCGAGTCGGTCAGGTCCTTCCAGGTCCCCGAGACGCCCGGCACGTCGGCCTGACCGCCCAGCTGGCCCTCCGTGCCCACCTCCCGGGCCACCCGGGTCACCTCGGAGGTGAACAGGGCGAGCTGGTCGACCATGCCGTTGAAGACGGTGGCGATCTCGCCCAGCAGGCCGTCGGCGTCGCCGGGCAGCCGGGTGCCGAAGTCGCCGTCGCGAACCGCCGTCAGACCGGCCAGCAGTTGGCGCAGTTCCGGTTCGCCGACCTGGGCGGGGCCGGGGCCCTGCGGACCGCCGACGGTAGTGGACTTCGTCGAGCCAGCCATCGAACGTCGCCTCCGTAGAACGCCGGGGCCCCACGGCCACTGCGTGCCTGCTCAGCCCGGTAGACCTGTTGCTGCCGTTCGGCGGCGCCGCCGGCAGGCGAACGCACCGCCGAGAGGCTACCCCAGCCCGTTCACCGGGCGCGAACCGCCTGCCCCTCCGGGCGGCACGCGCGGTCCGTGCGGTGACATCCGGGGGGTGGGGCGCTACCCTGCCCCGGGCCGCGGGAGGGCAGCGGCGGGGTCACCCCGGGTCCGCGCCGTCGGCGCGGATGGTGAAGACCTGGTCGAGACCGACGAGGGCGAGCACGCGCAGCGTGTTGGCCGGCACGGCGGCCAGGACGATGTCCGCGCCCGAGGCGTGGGCGTGCCGCCGGGCCGCGAGGAGCGCCGTGATGCCGCTGGAATCGCAGAACTCCAGGCCGGACAGATCGACGACCAGGCACTGGTGCTCGTGCAGGGCGAGCGTGTCCAGGTGTCGGCGCAGGTCGGGGGCGTGCTCGTAGTCGAGGTCGCCGGCCACGTGCAGGACGGGGCCGGTGGACGTGTCGCGGTGGCTGATGGTCAGGCTCATGGTCAGGGATTCGTCGACGGGTCGGTGGACGGGCGGGTGGCGGGGACGCCGAGGGCCAGCAGGGCGGTGTCGTCGTCCAGACCGTCGCCGAAGCCTTTCAGCAGCGCGGTCAGGGCGTCGATCACCGCGTGGGCCCCGGCGGGCGCCCGGTCGGCGGCGAAGGCGAGCAGTGCGTCGTCTCCGAAGAGGCTCTCGCGGGTGGGGCCGGTTCGGGCCTCGGTGAGTCCGTCGGTGTACAGCAGGAGGGTGTCTCCGGGGTCGAGGACGGTCCGGGCGGTGGTGAAGGGCGCTTCGGGCAGGATACCGACCAGCAGCCCGCCGGGGGTCGGCAGGAACCCGGTGCTCCCGTCCGCGCGCAGCACCAGGCTCGGCGGGTGGCCGCCGGAGGCGACCCGCACCTCGACCCGGCCGTCGTCACCGGCGGGTTCCAGGAGACCGAAGACGGCGGTGCAGTAGCGCGGGTCCCCGGCGGCGGCGTAGTGCTCGTGCAGGACGGCGTTCAGGGTGGCCAGAGCGGCCGCGGGCTCGGGATCGTGCAGGGCGGCGGCGCGCAGCGTGTAGCGGGTCAGCGAGGTGAGGGAGGCCGCCTCGGGCCCCTTGCCGCAGACGTCGCCGAGGAAGAAGGCCCACCGGCCGCCGCCGACGGGGAAGAGGTCGTAGAAGTCGCCGCCGAGCCGGTCGGGCGAGGCGGTGTGGTAGTAGACGGCCGCCTCCAGTCCCGGCACGGTCGGCAGCGACGAGGGGACGAGTGACCGCTGGAGGGCGGTGAGGGCCTCGGCCAGCCGCTGCCGGTCGGTCTCCGCCTGCCGGAGCGCGGCCTCGGCCTGCGCGCGGGCCCGTTCGGCCTCGACGCGGGCCTGTTCGGCCTCGGTGCGGGCTCGTTCGGCCTCCTCGCGCCGGCGCAGCAGTTCGATCTCGTAGGCCCGCCGGTCGGAGGCGTCGGTGACGGTGGTGCGGATCAGCAGCGCCTCCCCGCCGCTCCCGTGCCTGATGACGGAGGACACCAGCACCGGCAGCCGGCCCGCGCCGCCGGTCTTCATCTCCAGGGCGATCCCGTGCACTTCTCCCTGCATCCGCAGCAGCGGGGCGAAGTGCGTCTCGTGGTACAGCTTGCCGCCTACGGTGAGCAGGTCGGTGAAGCGCATCCGGCCCACCACCGAGGAGCGGTCCAGCCCCAGCCAGTCCAGGAGGGTGGTGTTGATCCTGGCGATGGTGCCGTCCATCAGCGTCGACA
The DNA here is from genome assembly GCF_040298565.1 of Kitasatospora sp. NPDC001539. Classification (NCBI taxonomy): domain Bacteria; kingdom Bacillati; phylum Actinomycetota; class Actinomycetes; order Kitasatosporales; family Streptomycetaceae; genus Kitasatospora; species Kitasatospora sp. NPDC001539. The sequence continues at coordinate 11,139 of NZ_JBEPAK010000214.1, forward strand.
GGTACCCGCAGGGGGCCCGCTCGTACAGGTCCTCGGCGCTGTCCTCCAGCAGTGCGGTGAACGCGGCGTCGGTGGCCGCGCGGTCGTCCGACGCGCCCGGTTCCTCACCGATCCGGGACATCACCGAAGTCCGGTGAGGAACGCGAGAACGGCTTCGGCCGCGGCCTCGGGTGCGCTCAGCTGCGGGCAGTGGCCGGTGGCGTCCAGGGTGACCAGGCGGGAGGAGGGGATCGAGGCGCGCACGTACTCGCCGACCTCCCGGGGTGCGATGGCGTCCTGCGTGCAGTCCAGGACCAGCGTCGGGACGGTGACGCGCTTCAGGTCCTCCCGGCTGTCGGACAGGAACGTGGTCCGGGCGAAGACCCGGGCGATCTCCGGATCCATGGCGCAGAAGCTGTTCGTCAGTTCCCTTCCCAGCTCCGGCCGGTCCGGATTTCCCATGATCACGGGGGCCATGGCCGAGGACCAGCCCAGGTAGTTCGACTCCAGGGCGGCCAGGAGCTCCTCGATGTCCTCGGCGCTGAAGCCGCCCCGGTACCCGTCGTCGTCGATGTAGCAGGGCGAGGAAGTCACCATCACCAGCGCGCCGATCCGCTCGGGCACCGACTCGGCCGCCAGCACCCCCACCATCGCGCTCACCGAGTGCCCGACGAACACCGCGTCCCGCAGGTCCAGTGCCTCGCAGACGTCCGCCACGTCCCGCGCGTAGCCGTCGAGCGAGGAGTAGCGCTCCTCGCTCCACGCGGCCGCGTCCGATCCGCCGCAGCCGACGTAGTCGAACAGCACCACCCGGTACCGCTCCGCCAGGGCGGGCACGACCAGGCGCCACATGTTCTGGTCGCAGCCGAACCCGTGCGCCAGTACGACCGCAGGCCCGTCGACCGGTCCGCTGACTGTCACGTTGTTCCTGCGGCGCGTGTCCATGGCGGCCATCCTCCCATCGGCCGCAGGTCCAGCGGTTCCCGGGGTCGGATGTGACCGGAAGAGGTACGTCTCCCCGCCGCGCCTGGCCGCCGGCGACGGGCCGATCGGCGCGATGCGGCACTGGGCCCGGCAGTTCTACCCGCCGGACGACC
>NZ_JBEPAK010000215.1:0-12194 GCF_040298565.1 Kitasatospora sp. NPDC001539
TGGCCCCCCCCACTTCGTTGGGGAGCGCCACCCACACCACCCGGGTGGCGCCCCCCCGCCCCCGCGCCCGCGGGGGGGCGCCCCCCCCGCCCCCCCCCCCCCGCCGGCCCCGCGTTCCGCCACCCCCCGTTCCCGATCCGCCACCCAGCGGTCCCGCGATCCGCCACCCCCCGCTCCCGATCCGCCACCCAGCGGTCCCGCGATCCACCATCCGCTGCCCCGCGAACCGCCGCCCGTCCCCGCGATCCACCCGCCCGCCGCCCGGACCGGGCACGCGCCGAAGGGAGTACCCGCTGATGCCGACGTACCGGATCGGCCAGATCGTCCCGAGCTCCAACGTCACCATGGAGACCGAGGTGCCCGCCCTGCTGCGGGCCCGCGAGGCGGTCGCCCCCGAACGGTTCACCTTCCACTCCAGCCGGATGCGGATGACCAGGGTGACCCCGGAGCAACTGCGCGCCATGGACGCCGAGTCGGACCGCTGCGCCGCCGAACTCTCGGACGCCCGGGTCGACGTGATCGGCTACGCCTGCCTGGTCGCCGTGATGGCCACCGGTCCCGGCTACCACCGCGAGGCCGAACGGCGGCTGCACCGCCGCACGGTGGAGAACGGCGCTCCCGCGCCCGTGGTCACCAGCGCGGGTGCCCTGGTCGCGGGCCTTCGGACGCTCGGCGCCGAGAAGGTCGCCATGGTCACCCCCTACCTGCGGCCGCTGGCCCGGACGGTGGTCGACTACCTCGCCCAGGAGGGCATCGAGGTCCTCGACCACGTCGCGCTGGAGATCGCCGACAACCTCGACGTGGCCGCCCACGACCCGGCCAGGCTGCCCGCGATCGCGAAGGGCCTCGCCCACGCCGAGGCCGACGCCGTGGTGCTCTCCGCCTGCGTGCAGATGCCCTCGCTGGCGGCCGTGGCGGAGGCCGAGCAGCAGCTCGGCAAGCCGGTGGTCTCCGCCTCGATCTGCACCACCCACCAGCTGTTGCGCGCCCTCGGCCTGCCCGCCGTGGCCCCCGGCGCCGGGCACCTGCTCTCCGGCGCCTACGCGTAGGGCCCGTCAGGCGCCCGGCCCCGTGAAGCCGACCCACAGGCCCCCACAGGTCCCCGCACAGGCCGGCCGGTCCACGCGCAGACCTGCCGGTCCGCCCGAAGGCCTCCACAGGGCGGACCCACGGGTGCCCGCGCCCGCCGGGCGGCACCACCGCTATGATCACCCCCAGCCGTCGGGAGGAGGGCCCGGAATGTCGGAGAGCGCACCCCGGCCCAGCTCCCTGATCCACACCGTCTACGGCGAGTACGTCCGCCGCCTCGGCGGCTGGATATCGATCGCCGACCTGATCGCGCTGATGGCCGAGCTGGACGTCGAGGCCCCGGCCGTCCGCTCGGCGATATCCCGGCTCAAGAAGGCGGGCACCCTGCTCCAGGAGCGCCGTGCGGGCACCGGCTACCGGCTCGCCCCCGCGATGGAGCCGGTGTTCGAGGAGGGCGACCGGCGGATCTTCCACAGTCTGGAGCCCGCCGAGCTCTCCGACGGCTGGGTGGTGGCGGTCTTCTCGGTGCCCGAGTCCGAACGCGCCCACCGCCACCAGCTGCGTTCCCGGCTCAGCTGGCTCGGCTTCGGCAACGCCGCCCCCGGCGTCTGGCTGGCGCCCGCCCGGTTGCTGCCGGACGCCCGTCGGCTGCTGGAGCGCCTCGGCCTGAGCGCCTACGTCCACCTCTTCCTCTCCGCCGAGTACGCCGGTTTCTCGGAGCTCCGCACGGCGGTGGCGAGTTGGTGGGACCTCCCGGCGATCGAGGCGCAGTACGCCGCGTTCACCGACGCCTGGCGGCCGGTCGCCGAGCAGTTGCGCGGGCAGCACCGGACCGACCCGGTCGAGGCGTTCCGCGCCTACGTGCCGATGCTCACCGAGTGGCGCCGGCTGCCCTACCTCGACCCCGGACTGCCGGAGCCGCTGCTGCCCGCCGACTGGAACGCCGTCCCGGCCCGCGCCGTGTTCACCGAGTTGCACGGACGGCTCGCCGAACCCAGTCTGCGGTACGTCGAAAAGGTCACCGGACTGTCCGAATCCCAGGAGCCGCCATGTCCGCCGGAAAGACCGACCCCTCCCCCGCCGACCTGCTGATCCGCGCCGCCGCTGTCCACACCCTCGACCCCGGCCGCACGCCCGGCGAGCCGCCGCAGCGGGCGGTGGCCGTCACCGGCGGGCGGATCGCCGCCCTCTCCGCCGCACCCGACGGCCTCGACGCCCTGATCGGGCCCGGGACCGAGGTGGTGGACGCCCCGGACGCGACCGTGCTGCCCGCCTTCGACGACACCCACACCCACCTGATCCTGGCGGCGCACAGCGTCCGCGGCGTCCCCGTCCACCGGGCGCCCGACCTCGCCGGGTTCCTCGGCCTGATCCGCGAGCGCGCCGCCCGGACCCCGGCCGGGGAGTGGATCCGCACCACCGTCAACTGGCAGGAGGTGGCGCTGGCGGAGCAGCGCCTGCCCACCACGCAGGAGTTGGACGGCGCCACCGCCGACCACCCGGTGCTGGTGCGGCGCGGTGCGTACAACATGGTGCTCAACTCGGCCGCGCTGCGACTGGCCGGGATCACCGAGGCAACCGAGGCGCCGCCGGGCGGGGTGATCGAGCGCGACGAGCGGGGCCGGTTGACCGGCCGGCTGGTCAACCGGGCGACCGAACTGGTCGAGCGGGTGCTGCCCCGCCCGACCCTGGCCGAGCGGATCGACGGCCTGCGGGCCGCCTCCGCCGACTACGCCGCCACCGGCATCGGCACCGTGCGCGACTGCCTGGTCCCGGTCGAGGACCTTGACGTGCTGGACGCGGCCCGCGCCGAGGACGCGCTCGCGGTGCGGGTGCGGGCGCTGGTCTCCGGCTTCACCGCCCGCACCCCGGAGCAGGTGGACGCCCTGCTGGACCGGATGGACGACTGGCGGGCCGGCGGCCGGGACGACCACCGACTCCGGCTGTGGGGCGTGAAGTTCGGCATCGACGGCGGTTTCGAGGCGGGTGCGCTGGAGGAGCCGTACCAGGGGCAGCCCTGCTACCACGGGCGGCTGCTCTGGGAGCCGGTGGAACTGCTCGCGGCGGTGGACCGGGTGGTCGAGCGCGGCTGGCGGGTCGGCGTGCACGCGTGGGGCGACCGCGGGCTGCGGGTGCTGCTGGACGCCTTCGAGCAGGTGCTGAAGCGCCGCCCCGGCCTGCCGCCGGGCACGCTGGTGGTGGAGCACGGCGGCCTGGCCCGGGCGGACCAGCGGGCACGGGCGATCGCGCTCGGCGTCCCGGTGACGGTTCAGCACCCGCTGCTGCACGACGGCGCGCTCGCCCAGCAGCGGGCCTGGGGCGAGGAGCGCACCGCGGCGCTGTTCCCGCTGCGCGAGTGGCTGGACGAGGGGGCGCAGCTCTCGGCCGGCTCGGACTTCCCGGTCGGCCCGTACGGGGCGATGGTGTCGGTGTGGGGCATGACCACCCGTTCCACCACGGCCGGGGTGGTCGGCCCGGAGCACGCGATCGGCCGGGCCGAGGCGGTCGCGCTGCACACCGTGAACGCCGCCCGGCTGACCGGTGAGAGCGCCGAGCGGGGCTGCCTGCGGCCGGGCATGCTCGCCGACCTCACCCTGTGGCCGCTGGATCCGCTGACCTGCCCGGCGGCCGCCCTCCGGGACCTGCGGCCGGTCCGTACGGTGGTCGGCGGCCGGACCGTGCACCGGAGTTGACGGGCCGTCAGGCAGCGACGAGTTCCCGCAGGTCGATGCCGCGGTGCAGCGCGCGCAGGTCGTCGTGCAGGGTGGACGGCGGGACGGCGAGCACGCCGCAGGGGGCGTGGTCGAGGCAGTAGCGGCTGACCGAGCCCCGCAGCAGCCGGCGCAGTCGTCCGCGCACCGAGCCGTGGCGGCCGGTGCTGATCACCAGCAGGTCGCCCGGACGGTCGGCCAGTTCGGTGAGCACCCGGCCGGGCTCGCCGCGCATGACGAGCGGTCGCACCGGAACGCCGACCGGCAGTCCGCCGAAGGCCTGCTCCAGCGCGCACTCCAACCGGGCCTCGGCGGCGTCGCGCCAGGCGCGCAGCAGCGGCGGGCAGGGCCGGGCGCGGTAGCTGCGCTCGCCGCCGACCGGAGTCCAGGCGAGCACCGGGACCAGCACGGCCCGCCGGGCCCGGGCCTCCTCGGCCGCGCGGTGCAGCGCGGTGAGGCTGTGCAGCGAGCCGCTGACTCCGACGATGACGCGCGCGACGTCCGACATGATCCTTCGCTTTCCGATACCTGGACTGTTCAGTGTCTGCGATTATGCTGCCACAATCCCGCTTCGGCCTGCAAATCAAAGGCATTCACTGAATATCGCCTTGCATCATCCGGACGATCACCTGCCCTGGGCTGCCCTCGGCCGGACCTCCTGCACCAGGCCCCAGGTGAAGTCCGCCGTCCACGCGCCCACCCGCCCGTCCGCGTCCGGTGCCTCGAAGTCCAGCTGGAACCTGGTCGGCGCGCTCCCCTCGCGCGGCACGGCCCCGGGGAAGGCGGCGCCCACGTCCCCCACCACACAGCTCCACGGCGCCAGGTCGGCCACCGTCCGCAGCACGGGCACCGGGGCGTCGGCCGCCCGGACCAACCACTCGTTCAGCACCGGCGCACCGATCTCCGCCGGACCGAGCAGGACCTCGAACCGCAGCTCCGGCCAGAGCGGCAGCGCCCACTGCCGCGCCACGCACGCCAGGTCCCCGATCCGCCGTGGCAGGCTCGCCTCCGCCGGGCCCAGCACGGCGCCGTACCGGCCGGCTCCGCGCGGGAACCGGGGCGCGCGGACCATCGCCTGCCACCGCTTGTTGGCCTCCCGCATCGAGGCGCGGGTCGCCCCGAGCCGCCGGAGCGCGTCCTCGACCAGGCCGGGCTGGTAGTCGGCCATCCGCCGCAGCAGAACGAGTTGGAACTCGGTGGCCCCGAAACCGTTGATCGCCATACCGGCAGGCTAAGGGCCCGTCCTCAAACTCCCGCCGGGCGGCGGCCGCCGCCCGCCAGTGCCAGCGCGACCAGCTCCCGGCGGCTGCGCACGCCAAGCCGGTCGAAGACCGCCGTGAGGTGCTCCTGCACGGTGTTGGGCGAGATGCAGAGCTCGGCCGAGATCTCACGGGTCGAGCGACCCCGCAGCACCAGGGTGGCGACCCGGGTCTGCGCCGGGCTCAGCCCGTAGGAACCGAGCAGCAGCGAGTACCGCTGCTGCGGCGGTGTGGGCTCGACGATCACCGCGGTCTGCGGCCGGGGCGGCCCGGTGAGGCGGCTGGCCTGCACCGTCCACCACGCGCCGAAGCGGTCCCGCACCCGCACCGTCGGGGGCGGAACCCGTTCGGCCGGCTCGCGGTCGAGCCTCGCCAGCCACGCGGCCACCGCACTGACGGCCACCGGCAGCCGGGCGCCGGAGGGGAAGTCGGCGGGCTCCAGCCTGGCCAGCCAGTCCCGGGCCTCCGCACTGGCGGACAGCAGCGCGCCATCGGCGTCGAGCAGCAGCACCCCGGGGGCGGCGGTCCGGGCGGGAGTCGAGCCGGCCAGCCCGAGGGCGACCGCGCGCCGCAACCCCTCGGCCAGGTGCGGGGCGACGGTCCGCAGCACCGCGAGGTCCGCGTCGTCGAAGCCGTTGACCGCCCGCTCACGGTGCAGGCAGAGGAACCCCCAGCAGCTGCCGCCGGCGCGCAGTGCCACCCGGAGCTCGTCGCCGAGCCCGAGCGGCGCCATGATCTCCCGGAACCGGGGGCTGGCGGCGAGGTCGCCCCGGGTCGCCCGGCCGAGGCTGGCCACCGGATCGGCGGAGCGCGCCAGCTCGGCGAACTTGTTGACGTCCGCCGCACCGAACTCGTTGTCGAGGAAGCGGGCGGCCTCCCCGACCAGCGGTTCGTCCGCCGCGCTCCAGGTGAACAGCAGTGAGTCGGGATCGGCGGCCGCGAAGAACACGGCGTCGGCGGGGACCAGCCGCAGCAGGCGCGGCAACACGTCCTGCCGCAGCCGGGCCGGGTCCGACCCGGCGTAGCACCGGTCGACCAGGCCGGCCGTCCGGCGTTCCACCAGCGATGCCGCCACGGGATCGACGCTACTCGCCGGGGCCCCGGTCACACCAGGGCCAGCCCGAGCTGGCGCAGCAGCCCCAGTTCGTCGAGGCGCCCCCACCGTTCGACGATCCGCCCGTCGCGGAGCCGGAAGATGTTGATCCCCGGCAGGGTGAGCGTTCGACCGGTGGGCGGCGCGCCGAGCAGCTCGCCGCGGTGGGTGCCGCTCGCGGTGAAGTGCTCGACCACCAGGTCGCCCTCCCCGACGACCAGGTGCTGGTCGCTGTGCCAGTCCGGACAGGCGGACCGGAACATCGCCCCGGCCCTGCGCATCCCCTCCCGGTCGGCGGCGCCGCCGAGCGGCGGGTCGTGGTTGACGAAGTCCTCGGCGAGGTACTCGTCGACCGCCTCGAGGTCACCCTTGGTGAAGAGCGCGTCGATGAACGCGGTGACCGTGCTCTTGTTCTGTTCCTTGGTGTCCATACCGACAGTCTTCGACCGGCCCGGCCCGCCGGGTACCCCAGAATCCTGGGGTTCTCCGAAGCCTCGCGCCCCCAAGTCCGGGGCCTCCCCAGGGCTGGGGTCTCCCGAAGCCCCGGGGACTTCGAGGCCGGGCGGCCCCCACACCCGACTGTTCGAGCATCCGTTCGATTCGAGGCGTACGCTGACCCCATGCGCAGCACCGTCCACCACCTCCAGCCCTCCCTGTTCGACGACGTCGACACCGGCGGCATCCGACTCGGCCCGCTCGACGGCCTGCGGCGGCTGGTGCTCGGGAACGGCGCCTGGCTGGACGTGCTGCCCGGCTGGCTGCACGGCGCGGACGAACTGTTCGAACAGCTGGCCGCGACCGTGCCCTGGCGGGCCGAGCGGCGCGAGATGTACGAGCGCACGGTCGATGTTCCCCGGCTGCTCGCGTACTACACCGCGGACGCCGAGCCGCCGCACCCCGTGCTCGGCGAGGCCCGGGCGGCGCTGAGCCGGCACTACGCGCAGGAGCTGGGCGAGCCGTTCCGCACCCTCGGGCTCTGCTACTACCGGGACGGCCGGGACAGCGTGGCCTGGCACGGCGACCGGATCGGCCGCAGCGCCCGCGAGGACACCATGGTGGCGATCCTGTCCGTGGGCGAGCCGCGCGTCCTCGCGCTGCGACCGCGGTCCGGCGGCGGAGCGGTCGTCCGGCGACCGCTCGGTCACGGGGACCTCGTGGTGATGGGCGGCTCGTGCCAGCGCACCTGGGAGCACGCGATCCCGAAGACGGCCCGGCCGGTGGGCCCGCGGATCAGCATCCAGTTCCGTCCGCGCGGGGTCGGCTGAGCCCCGGTTTGCCTCCTCCCCGCCGGGCGCGGAGGCTGGCGGGGAGGGCCACCACGCAGACCGCCGCCTCCCGCCGCACGGGACCGACGGCACCGGAACGTCGGCGGCCGCCAGGACGACGGCACGGGAACGACCGGCACCGCAACCACGCAACGCAACGACGGCGCCGGATCCACACCACCGGAACCACGGGCCCGGGAGGACGGCATGCCGAAGGCGGGCAGGTACCACGAGGGCGTCCCGTGCTGGGTCGTGCTCACCACCCCGGACGTCACCCGGGCGCAGCACTTCTACGGCGCGCTGTTCGACTGGGACTTCGTGCCGACCGGCCCGGGCGAGGTGGTCGCCACCCACCACGGCGCGCAGGTCGCGGCGATCGTCCCCGCCTCCGCGGCCGAGCCCGCCGCCTGGATCACCCACCTCGCCTGCGGAGACCTGAACCGCAGCGTCGCGCTGGTCCGTGCCCACGGCGGCCGGATCACGCGGGAGCCGTACCAGGTGCCCGACCAGGGCCGCGCCGCCCTCGCCGTCGACCCGCTCGGCGCGCCCTTCGGCCTCTGGCAGGGCGACCTCGTCGAGGGCTCCGGGCTGGTGAACGAGCCGGGCACGCTCACCTGGAACGAGCACCTCTCCCCCGATCCGGACGCCGCCCGTCTCTTCTACCGGCGGGTCTTCGGCTACGGCTACGACCGCCCACGGGCCGGACACACCCTCGCCCGGGCCGCGGGCCTGCCCGCCTGCGGCATCGGCCCGGTGGACGGGCAACGGTCCGCCTCCTGGCGCACCCACTTCGCCACCGCCGACACCGACCGCGCCGCCGACCGGGTCCGAGCCCTCGGCGGCAGTGTGCTCGCCGGCCCCGAGGCCACGCCCTTCGGCCGGTCCGCGCTGGTCCGGGACGACGCCGGCGCGGAGTTCGTCCTGGTCGCCGCGCCGGCCGGCGGAGCCGGGGACGCCGCCTGAGCCCGCGTGGCCCGCCCCGCTCTCCCGTACTCCCCTCCACGGGCCGCCGGGCTCGGTCCTTCGCGCCTGACACACCGGGGGCTCCGGCCGGAGAACGCGAACGGGGCCCGGTACCTGGAAAGGCACCGGACCCCGTCCGACGATGGAGCGCCAGGCCCGGGTCGCACGGACTCTTCCTACTGAAAGTAGGACGTGCTCTGGTAGCACCACTGACGCCTGACGAGGAATCATCTCCCTCGCGACAGGAAGAAGACTAGCAGGTCAGCGCCCCGGTGCCGAACCACGAACGATCCGCCCGACCGCCCACTCGGCCGGCAGCCGCAGACGGAAGCCGGAAGCCGGAGAACGCGAACGGGGCCCGGCACCTGGAAAGGCACCGGACCCCGTCCGACGATGGAGCGCCAGGCCCGGGTCGCACGGACTCTTCCTACTGAAAGTAGGACGTGCTCTGGTAGCACCACTGACGCCTGACGAGAGATCATCTCCCTCGCGACAGGAAGTACAGTACCAGCTGCGTGATCAGGCACCGAATCGGAGGCGAACCCTGCATGACGAGCGCTCAACCAGAGGTCGTTCCGTACGCGGACGGGCGCCTGCTGGACGTCCACCGCCCCGCCGCCGGCGCCGGAGCGGCCGCCCCGGTCGTGCTGCTCTGGCACGGCTCCGGCCCCGACGAGCGCGACGTGATGGCGACCCTCGCCCGCGAGGCCGCCGGACTCGGCCTGCTGGTGCTCGTCCCGGACTGGCGCTCCGACCGCGCGGACGGCGGCCGCGCCGAACTGGTCGCCTCGCTCGCCTTCGCCCGCCGCAACGCCGTGGCGTACGGAGGAGACCCGGAGCGTTTCGTCCTGGCCGGCTGGTCGCTCGGCGGCCGGGAGGCGATCGCCGTGGCCACCCACCCCGACACCCCGGGAGAACTGCGGCCCACCGCCGCCGTCGGCATCGCCTCCGCGTACGGCCGCCCGGCCACCACCACCGGCGACAGCCCGCTCGACGTGCTCCGCGCGGCTCCGTCCCCGGTACCGATCCGGCTGGTGCTCGGCACTGCGGACGAGATCGTGCCCGCCGAGCTCACCCGCCAACTCCACACCCTCGTGCCGGCGGCCGAGTTGCTCGAACTCCCCACCGACCACGCCGGTGTGATCATGACGGTCTACGACCCCCGGGCCCAGCGCTGCGTGCCGGCCACGGAGCCCGACAGGTTGGAGACCGGCCGCCGGACCGCCGCCGTCCTCGCCCGGGCCGCCGGACTGCCGTGGCCGGCGGCTGCCGCCTGAGAGCTTCCGGGGCGGCGGCACGACTACCGGCGGTGTCACTCAAGTGCACGTCGGCGGGGCACCGGAACAAAGTCGAAGCCCCGGGTCCCGCCCCCGCATTCCCGAAGGACGCGCTGATCTGCCCGCAGCAGAGCATCAACCCGACCGGGCTCGACGCTCACTACAGTCCGTCCCATGAGGACGATCACGACGCGCACGGTCGAGTACCCGGCGGACGGCCTGACGATGGTCGGGCACCTCGCCCTCCCGGCGGGTACCGACCGCCGACCCGCGGTGCTGCTCGGACCGGAGGGCATGGGGCTCAGCGACGTCGAGCGCCGCCGGGCCGACGCGCTCGCCGAGCTGGGATACGTGGCGCTGGCCTTCGACCTCCACGGCGGGCGCTATCTGGGCGACCCCGAGGAGATGCTGGCCCGGTGCATGCCGCTGCTCGCCGATCCCGACCGGATGCGGGGCATCGGCCATGCTGCGCTCGACGTGCTGCGCGACGAACCGCGGACCGACCCCGACCGGATCGCCGCCGTCGGCTACGGCACCGGGGGCGCCGTCGGGTTGGAACTCGGGCGCGACGGTGTCGAGCTGCGCGCGATCGGGACGGTCAACGCCCTGACCACGGGCCGGCCGGGCGAGGCGGCGAACATCCGCTGCCCGGTGTGGGCCGGGGTCGGGTCGGAGGACCCGATCATGCCGCCCGCGCAACGGACCGCGTTCGCCGCCGAGATGCAGGCCGCAGGCGTCGACTGGCGCCTCACGGTCTACGGCGGCGCCCTGCACGCCTTCCACCACCCGCCGGTCGACCACCCCACGGTCCCCGGCGTCGGCTACCACCCGCAGCACGCACGGCGGGCCTGGCGCGACGTCGTCGACCTGCTCGCCGAGTGCGTGCCGGTGGCGGAGGCTCCCGGGGAATGACACCGGGGGCATGGCACTGGCACGGGCAGACAGCCTTGCGCCCGGCATGGTCCGCGTCGGGCACCTGGCAGGCCTTTTCTTCCGAGTCACGGCGTGCGGCGGGGCACTGATCGCCCGTGGCTCTCCTCCGGCCAGGCGAGTTGTGCGTCGGTCGTTGTGCCTCAGGCCTCAGGCCTCACGCCCCAAGCCTCACGCATCACGCCTCACGCCTTGTGCCTCAGGCGCGACGCCTCGACGCCCGACATCAACTCCCGCAGCCCGTGCCCGCGTTCCAGCGCTTCGAGGTCGCGCTGGAGCGGCGGGCGCGGCACGGTCAGCACCGGGCAGGAGGCGTGCCGCACGCAGTAGGCGGCGACCGACGGCGCGAACAGCCTGGACAGCCGGCCCCGCTCGCGGCCGGCGCCGAGCACCAGGACGTCCCCCGGCCGGTCCGCGCAGTGCACCAGGGTGTGGCCGGTCTCCCCGCGGACGGCCTGGCCGCGCAGCCGGACGCCGACGGGACCACCCGCGAAGGCCTTGTCGAGCGCCTGCCGCAGTCGCGCCACGGCGGCGTCGCGGCCCGCGTCGAGCGCCGGCGGGCAGACCGAGCGGCGGAATCCGTACTCGTCCCCGGGCGGGATCCAGCACAGCACCGCCAGGACCTCGACATCCCTGCGCCGGGCCTCGGCGACCGCGTGGTGGAGGGCGGCGAGGCTGCCGAGCGAGCCGCTGACGCCGACCACGATCCGACCCTCGTCCGCATCCGTCCCCGCCATGCCCGCTCAACCCGCCTCTCGTCCGTGCCGATCGGTGCCGCACCGTCGCGTCGCCCTACCCGTGTCGCTCCACCCAAGCGGCCCGGCACCCTGCGCGGCCGCGCTGTTGACACCGCCCTGACGCCGCGCCGGCCGTTCCGTACGCCACCCTGATACCCCGCTCGCCGGGTATCAGGCCTCGGGCGCCTCCGCCTCCCAGAGGTCGGCGAACATCCGGTCCAGGTGCTCCTCGCCGATCGGCGGGACGGGCAGCGGGTGGGCGGCCTGCGCGCGGAAGCCGTCCAGCAGCAGGGCGAGGTAGCGGCGCCAGAGGTCGGGGCGCAGTTCGGTGGCGGCCGGCAGGGCGCGGCAGAGCGGGCCGAGCAGGAAGAGCAGGTCCATGGTGACGACGTCGGGCCGCATGGTGCCCTGCTGCTGGGCGCGGGCGATGAGGGCGCCGACGGTGACGGCGTGCCCTCGGCTGATCTCCATCATGCCGGGGATCGCCGGGATGGCCTGGGTGACCAGGTCGTTGATGCCCCGGTCGGCGGCGACGAGTTCGAAGATCCGCGCGAAGTAGTGCTCCAGGGCGGTCCAGGCGTCCTCGGCGGCCAGGGCTTCCTGCCCTGCCGCGGCCAGGGCGGCGCCCGCGTCCGCGAAGACCTCGGCGATCAGCGCCTCGCGGGTCGGGAAGTGCCGGTAGAGGGTGGCGTTGCCGACGCCGGCCTCCTTGGCGATCTGGTCCAGGGGCACGTCGAGGCCGTGCCGGGAGAACATCTCGCGGGCGGCGGCGAGCAGTTGGTCGCGGTTGCGCTGCGCGTCGCGCCGGAGCCGCCCCGGGGGGTTCGCGCTGCTCGGTGCCATGCCCCGACCCTAGCAACCGTGCGGCCGAGCGGTGTTCCGGGCCGGGCCCGTCGCGACCCCGGCCCCGGCGGGGAGTTCCACAGGGGC
>NZ_JBEPAK010000216.1:0-12013 GCF_040298565.1 Kitasatospora sp. NPDC001539
ATTTCGCCTTGGGAGTGGCCGATGACGGCGGTGGGGTGGATGCCGAGGGATTGCCAGAGCTCGGCGAGGGCGACCATGGTCGCGAAGAGGGTGGGTTGGACGATGTCGACGCGGGTGAGGTCGAGGTGGCCGCGTAGGGCGTCGGTGAGGGACCAGTCGATGTAGGGGTCGAGGGCGGTTTGGCAGCGGGCGATGGAGTCCGCGAAGGCGGGGGAGGTGTCGAGGAGTTCGGCGCCCATGCCGGCCCATTGGGAGCCCTGGCCGGGGAAGACGAACACCGGTCGCTCGAAGGCGCCGACGCTGGTGGGGGTGGTGTCGTCGGCGATGGTGGTGAGGCTGGTGAGGAGTTCTTCGTGGTTTCGGCCGAGGGCGACGGCGCGGTGGTCGTGGGTGGTGCGGGTGGTGAGGAGGGTGTGGCCGGCGGCGCGCAGGTCGGTGTCGGGGTGGTCGTGGAGGTAGGTGGCGAGTTGGGCGGCGTGGGCGCGCAGGGCGGCGGGGGTGCGGGCGGAGATGACCCAGGGCACGACGGGCGAGGGCGCCGTGAACGCGGCCTGCTCAGGCTGCTCGGTCTGTTCGGCCTCGACCGGTGGCGCCTCCTCCAGGATCACGTGCGCGTTCGTCCCGCTCGCGCCGAAGGCCGAGACACCAGCCCGTCGCGGGCGCCCGTCCACCTGCGGCCACTCCCGGGCCTCCGTCAGCAGTTCCACCGCGCCGGCGGACCAGTCGACGTGCGGGGTGGGCTGGTCCACGTGCAGGGTGGGCGGCAGCACGCCGTGCCGCATCGCCATCACCATCTTGATCACCCCGGCGGCTCCCGCCGCCGCCTGGGTGTGGCCGATGTTGGACTTCACGGATCCGAGCCACAGCGGCTCGGGCCCGGGCCGCTCCTTGCCGTAGGTGGCGATCAGGGCCTGCGCCTCGATCGGGTCGCCGAGTGTCGTCCCGGTGCCGTGCGCCTCGACCGCGTCCACGTCGGCGGCGGTGAGCCGGGCGTCGGCGAGGGCGGCGCGGATCACCCGCTGCTGTGACGGCCCGTTCGGCGCGGTGAGCCCGTTGGAGGCGCCGTCCTGGTTGACGGCCGAGCCGCGCACCACCGCGAGGACCCGGTGGCCGTTGCGCCGCGCGTCGGAGAGCCGCTCCAGCAGCAGGACACCGACGCCCTCGCCCCAGCCGGTGCCGTCGGCGGCGGCCGCGAAGGCCTTGCAGCGCCCGTCGGGGGCGAGGCCGCGCTGCCGGCTGAACTCGACGAACATGCCGGGCGCGGCCATCACCGCCGCCCCGCCCGCGAGCGCCGTCGAGCACTCGCCCCGGCGCAGCGACTGGCAGGCCAGGTGCAGGGCGACCAGCGAGGAGGAGCACGCCGTGTCCACCGTGATCGCCGGCCCCTCCAGGCCGAACACGTAGGACAGCCGGCCCGAGAGGACGCTGGCCGCGCCGCCCGAGAGCAGGTATCCCTCCAGGCTCTCCGTCGCCCGCTGGGCGAGCGCCGCGTAGTCGACCTGCCCGGCGCCCATGAAGACGCCGGTCCGGCTGCCGCGCAGCGACTCCGGGGCGATGCCGGCCCGCTCGAAGGCCTCCCAGGAGGTCTCCAGCAGCAGCCGCTGCTGCGGGTCCATCGCCAGTGCCTCGCGCGGGCCGATGCCGAAGAACCCGGCGTCGAAGCCGTCCGCGCCGTCCACGAAGCCGCCCTCGCGGGCGTAGGTGTGGCCGGTGCGGTCGGGGTCGGGGTCGTACAGCGCCTCCACGTCCCAGCCCCGGTCGGTGGGGAACGGCGAGACGGCGTCCCGGCCGTCCGCGACGAGCTGCCACAGCCGCTCGGCGGAGTCGGCGCCGCCGGGGTAGCGGCAGGCCATGCCGACGATCGCGATCGGCTCGCCCGCGACGGACTCCGACTCCTGGAGCCGGCGGCGGGTCTCCTGGAGGTCTGCGGTCACCCGCTTGAGGAAGTAGCGGAGCTTGTCCTCGGTCTCGCTGGCCACAGTGGCGCAACCCCTTCGGATGGGACGGGAACAGGACGACTGGTCGGCGGTGGTGCCGGCCGGAGGAGTCAGGAGATGCCGAGTTCGTTGGTGATGAAGTCGAAGACCTCGTCGTCGTCGGCGGAGTCCAACTCCAGCCCGGCACCGGGGGACCGGTCGTCCTCCGGCCCGTTCCGGCGGCTCCACCGGTCGGCCACCGCCCGCAGCCGGTCGGCGATCCGCGCCCGCTCGGGGTGGTCGGCGCCGACCTCGGCCAGGGCGGCTTCGAGGCGGTCCAGCTCCGCGAGCACCGGAGCGGCCGAGGAGGCCTCCTCGCGCGGGAGTTCCGCGTCCAGGTAGCGGGCGAGTTCCGCGGCCGTCGGGTAGTCGAAGACGAGGGTGGCCGGCAGGCGGAGACCCGAGACGGCGGTCAGGCGGTTGCGCAGTTCGACGGCCGTCAGCGAGTCGAAGCCGAGTTCGCCGAACACCCGGTCCGCCTCGACCGCGGTCGGCGCCGAGTGGCCCAGCACCAGGGCGACCTGACCGCGCACCAGGTCCAGCAGGGCCCGGGCGCGCTCCGCCTCGGACAGTCCGGCGAGGCGCTGCCTGAGGGCGTCCGCCGCGCCGGCCTCCGGCCGGTGGGCGGGCGCTGCGGCCGGGCCGGCCAGCCCGCGCAGCAGCGGCGGGAGGTCCGGGCCGGCCTGGCGCAGCGCGGCCGGGTCCAGCCGGACCGGCAGTGCGGTCGGGTCCGCCCCGGCGAGCGCGGTGTCGAACAGCGCCAGGCCGTCCTGCGGGCTGAGCGGGAGCACGCCCGAGCGCCGCATCCGGCCGAGCACGGCCTCGTCGAGGGCGCCCGCCATGCCGCGGTCCTGCTGCCACAGGCCCCAGGCCAGCGACCGGGTGGGCAGGCCCCGCGCGGCGCGGTGCTGGGCGAGGGCGTCGAGGAAGGCGTTCGCCGCCGCGTAGCCGCCCTGGCCGGCGCCGCCGAGGGTGGCCGTCGCGGAGGAGAACAGCACGAAGGCGGCGAGGCCGCTGTCCCGGGTGAGTTCGTGCAGGTGCCAGGCGGCGTCGGCCTTGGGGCGGAGCGCGGCTTCGAAGCGTTCCTCGGTGAGCGAGGCCAGGGCGCCGTCCGCGGCCACGCCGGCGGTGTGGACGACGGCGGTCAGGGGGTGGTCGGCCGGGACGGCGGCGAGCACTGCCGCGAGTGCCTCCCGGTCCGCGGCGTCGCAGGCGGTCACCGTCACGGTGGCGCCCAAGGCGGTGAGGTCGGCGACGAGTTCGGCCGCGCCCGGGGCCTCGGGGCCGCGGCGGCCGAGCAGCAGCAGGTGGCGCACCCCGTACGTGGTGACCAGGTGCCGGGCGAGCAGTGCGCCGAGCGCGCCGGTGCCGCCGGTGATCAGCACCGTGCCGGCCGGGTCCAGGGCTGTGCCGTCCGGGTCCAGAGCTGCGCCGGCCCGGGCCGGCGCGGCCGCAGAGACCGCGGAGCTCGTGGCGGCCGTGGAGCTCGCGGCGGCCGTCGCCGGGCGGGCGCGCACCAGGCGCGGTGCCAGCAGGGTGCCGGCGCGCAGGGCGAGCTGCGGTTCGTCACCGGCGGCCGCCGGGGCCAGCGCGGCGGTCGGGTCGGAGTCGCCCTCCAGGTCGAGCAGGACGAAGCGGCCCGGGTGCTCGGCCTGGGCGGCCCGGACGAGGCCCCACAGCGGGGCGTGGGCGAGGTTCGGGACGTCGGCGGCCGCGCGGCCGGGGGCCGGGCCGTCGGCATCTGCCTGGCCGTCGGCGTCCGCCGGCCCGGCGGCCACCGCACCGCGCGTCACCAGGACCAGCCGGGAGCCCGCGAAACGGTCGTCCGCCGCCCACGCCGTCAGCGCGGACCAGGTCCGGCGCAGGGCCGCGCGCACGGCCGGGGGGAGCTCGCCGGTGGTGTCCGGCAGGGGCAGGACGACCGCGTCCGGGGCCGGCAGCCCCGCGGCGACGGCCTCGCCGAGCGCCGCCAGGTCCGGATGGCGGTCGAGGCCGGGGAAGGCGGACCCGTCCCCGAGCACCGCCCAGCGGCCCCGGGCCGCCTCGACCGCCGGGACGGGCTCCCACGCGACGCGGAACAGGGCGTCGCCGAGCCCGGCCCGGGCCGCCGCGCGCAACTGGTCGACCGAGACCGGCCGGGCCCGCAGCGCACCGACCGAGGCGACCGGTGCGCCGGCCTCGTCGGCCACGTCCAGGGACATCGCGTCCGGCCCGGCCGGGGCCAGCCGCAGGCGCAGCACCGCGGCGCCGGGGCGGTGCAGCCGCACGTCGTTCCAGGCGAACGGCAGCAGGACCTGCTCCCCGGTGTTCCCGACCAGCCCCGCGTGCAGCGCGGCGTCCAGCAGGGCGGGGTGGACGCCGTAGCCGTCCGCCCGGCCCCGCTCCGGCTCCGGGAGGGCGACCTCGCCGTACACCTCGTCGCCGGCGCGCCACATCGCCCGCAGCCCGCGGAACGACGGGCCGTAGTCGAAACCGTCCCGGGCGACGGAGGGGTAGAAGCCGTCGAGGTCCACCGGCTCGGCGCCGCGAGGCGGCCAGTCGCCGGCCGGCTGCCAGCCGGTTTCGCCGGTTGTGGCGGACAGCGTGCCGCCCGCGTGCCGGGTCCACTCCGCCGCCTCGTCCGGGCGGGCGTACACGCCGATCGGTCGCCGGCCCGTCGCGTCGGCCGCGCCGACCACCACCTGCAGCTGGGCCGTCCCGGTCCCGGTGAGGATCAGCGGCGCCTCCTGGTCCAGCTCCTCGACCGTGGTGCAGCCGACCGACCGCGCCGCGTGCAGGGCCAGTTCCAGGTACGCGGTGCCGGGCACCACCGTGCTGCCCAGCACCACGTGGTCGGCGAGCCAGCGGTGCGAACGGGGCGACAGCCGGCCGGTGAGGATCAGCCCACCGCCCTCGGCCGGGGTGACGGCGGCGCCGAGCAGAGGGTGCCCGGCGCTCGTCACGCCGAGCCCGGCCGGATCGGCGGGGGCGCCGCCGGCCGCGTCCAGCCAGTACCGCTCGCCCTGGAACGCGTACGTCGGCAGGTCCAGCCGGCGGCCGGCCGGGCCGTGGAGCGCGGTGAGGAGCGCGGGCCAGTCCACCCGGGCCCCCCGCACGTGCGCCTGGGCGACCGCGGCGAGCACCGTGTCCGGCTCCGGACGGCCCCGGCGCAGCAGCGGCACCGCCACGACGTCACCGGCCGCGTCCCCCGCGCACTGCCGGGCCATGGCGGACAGCACACCGTCGGGGCCGAGTTCCAGGAAGGTCGTGACGCCCCGGTCGAGCAGGTGCCGCACGCCGTCGTGGAAGCGCACGGCCTCGCGCACGTGCCGCACCCAGTACTCCGGGGTGCGGATCAGCTCGGCGGCCACCGGCCGGCCGGTCAGGTTGGAGACCACCGGGACGGTCGGTTCGTGCAGCGTCAGGCCGTCGAGCACCGCGCGGAACGGCGCGAGCATGTCCTCCATGCGGGCCGAG
The DNA here is from genome assembly GCF_040298565.1 of Kitasatospora sp. NPDC001539. NCBI lineage: Bacteria > Bacillati > Actinomycetota > Actinomycetes > Kitasatosporales > Streptomycetaceae > Kitasatospora > Kitasatospora sp. NPDC001539. The sequence continues at coordinate 5,433 of NZ_JBEPAK010000216.1, forward strand.
TGGAAGGCGTGGCTGACGGCCAGCCGCTTCGTCCGGCGGCCCTGCGCGCCGAGCCGCTCGGCGACCGACGCGACCGCCTCCTCCTCGCCGGAGACCACGACGGAGCGGACGCCGTTGACGGCGGCGATGCCGGCCCGGCCGGCGTGGTCCGCCAGCAGGACGGCCACCTCCGGCTCCGTCGCCTCCACCGCCACCATCGCGCCGCCGGCGGGCAGCTGCTGCATCAGGCGGCCGCGGGCGGCCACCGCCGTGACCGCGTCCTCCAGCGAGAACACCCCGGCGACGTGGGCGGCCGCGAGTTCCCCGACCGAGTGCCCGAGCACGAAGTCCGGCCGCAGCCCCCAGGACTCGGCCAGCCGGAACAGCGCCACCTCCAGCGCGAACAGGGCGGCCTGGGCGAACGCCGTCCCGTCCAGCCGGGCCGCCTCGGGCGACCCCTCCTCGGCGAGCAGCACCTCGCGGACCGGCAGGCCGCTGCGCTCCGCCAGCAGGTCGCACACCCGGTCCAGCTCGGCCGCGAACACCGGGAAGCGCCGGTACAGTTCGCGGCCGGCGCCGGCCCGCTGGGCGCCCTGGCCGGTGAACAGGAAGGCCAGCCTGCCGGTGCGCGCCGCCTGGCCCCGGAACAGGCCCGGGGCGTCGTCGGCCCGGCGCAGCGCCTCGAGGCCGGCGAGCAGTTCCGCGCGGTCCGTCCCGAGTACCACCGCCCGGTGGTCGAGGCCGGCGCGGGCGGTGGCCAGCGTCCACGCGACGTCCGCGGTGGGCCACTGCGGCGCGGCGGCCACGGCGTCGGCCAGCCGGCCGGCCTGGGCGCGCAGCGCCTCGGGGCTGCGCGCCGACAGCAGCCACGGGGTCGCGGCCGGCACCGCGGGGGCGGGCTGCTCCACGGCGGGCTGCTCCACGGCGGGCTGCTCCACGGCGGGCTGCCCGTCGAGGGGCTCCTCCTCGACGGGCTGCTCCAGGATCACGTGGGCGTTGGTGCCGCTGATGCCGAAGGAGGAGACGCCGGCCCGCCGGGGGCGGTCGACGGCGGGCCAGTCGCGCCGCTCGGTCAGCAGCTCCACCGCGCCGCGCGACCAGTCGACCTGCGGGGTCGGCTCGTCGACGTGCAGGGTGGCCGGCAGGACGCCGTGGCGCAGCGCCAGCACCGTCTTGATGACGCCGGCGACGCCCGCGGCGAGCTGGGTGTGGCCGATGTTGGACTTCACCGAGCCGAGCCAGAGCGGCCGTTCGGCGGGCCGGCCCTGCCCGTAGGTGGCCAGCAGGGCCTGCGCCTCGATCGGGTCGCCGAGCCGGGTGCCCGTCCCGTGCGCCTCCACCGCGTCCACGTCGGCGGCGGTGAGCCGGGCGTCCGCGAGCGCGGCGCGGATCACCCGCTGCTGGGCCGGGCCGCTCGGCGCGGTCAGGCCGTTGGAGGCACCGTCCTGGTTGACCGCGGAGCCGCGGACCACGGCGAGCACCGGGTGGCCCAGCCGCCGGGCGTCGGAGAGCCGCTCGACCAGCAGCACGCCGACGCCCTCGCCCCAGGCGGTGCCGTCCGCCGCGCCCGCGAAGGCCTTGCAGCGCCCGTCGGGGGCGAGGCCGCGCTGCCGGCTGAACTCGATGAACATGTGCGGCGCCGCCATCACCGCCGCGCCGCCGACCAGCGCCATCGAGCACTCGCCGTCGCGCAGCGCCCGGGCCGCCAGGTGCAGCGCCACCAGCGAGGAGGAGCACGCGGTGTCCACCGTCACCGCCGGGCCCTCCAGCCCGAAGGCGTAGGCGAGCCGACCGGAGGCCACGCTGACGGTGGTGCCGGTCAGCAGGTAGCCCTCGGCTCCCTCCGCGCCGCGCGGATCGGCGGCGTAGCCGAGCGGGGAGGCACCGACGAACACGCCGGTCGCGCTGCCGCGGACGGACTCCGGGTCGATGCCGGCGCGTTCGAAGGCCTCCCAGGAGGTCTCCAGCAGCAGCCGCTGCTGGGGGTCCATGGCGAGCGCCTCGCGCGGGCTGATCCCGAAGAACCCGGCGTCGAACAGCTCCGCGCCCTGGACGAAGCAGCCCGTCCGGACGTAGCTCCGGCCCGGTCGGTCCGGGTCCGGGTCGTACAACTCCTCGGTGTCCCAGCCGCGTTCGGCCGGGAACCCGGACAGGGCGTCCCGGCCGTCGGACACCAGGCGCCACAGGTCCTCGGGGCTGTGGACGCCGCCGGGGAAGCGGCAGGCCATGCCGACGATCGCGATCGGCTCGTGCCGGGCCTCGGCCAGCCGGTGGTTCTGCTGCTGGAGGCGCTTGTTCTCCTTGAGCGAGAGCCGGAGTGCCTCCAGCACCCTCTGGTCCTGTGGTGCAGCCTGTGATGCAGCCATCGTTGGGTTTCTCCGCAGTCCGAGCGCGATCAGAGGTCAGTGGTGCCGAAGGCCAGGCCGATCAGGTCGTCGGCGTCCATGGCGTCGATCTCGTCGAGGTCCGCGTCCGGCACGGCCGGCGGCTCCTCGGGTCCGGCGCCGGCCAGCGCCAGCAGCGCGTCGAGCAGGCCGGCGGCGCGCAGCCGGGCCGGCGGGACGGTCGCCAGCAGCCGGCTGACCTCCTCGTCCGGGACGGCACGGCCGGCGGGTCCGGCCGGGCCGCCCGATGCAGCCGGGGCCAGTTCGGCCTGGAGGAAGGCGGCCAGGGCGTCCGGCGTCGGGTGGTCGAAGACCATGGTGGCCGGCAGCCGCAGTCCGGTCGCGGCGTTGAGCCGGTTGCGCAGTTCGACGGCGGTCAGCGAGTCGAAGCCGAGCTGCTTGAACGCCCGGTCCGGCTGGATCGCCCCGTCGGTGGCGTGCCCGAGCACCACGGCCGCGTTGCTGCGCACCAACTCCAGCAGGGCGCGGGCGCGTTCGGCCTCGGGCAGGGCGGTCAGCCGCAGGGCCGGGGCGGGCCCGTCGTCCGCCGCGTCGGCCGCCGCCGCGCGCCTGGCACCCGCACCGACCAGTCGGCGCAGCAGCGGCGGCACCGAACCGGACGGGAAGGCGGCACGGGCGGCCGCGACGTCGAGCTTCATCGCCACCAGCTGGTCCCGGTCGGAGTGCAGGGCCGCGCCGAACATCGCCAGGCCGTCAGCGTCGGACAGCGGGCTCACGCCGGAGCGCCGCAGCCGGGCCAGGTCGCCGGCCTCGAGGTGGCCGGTCATGCCGCTGGCCCGCTCCCACAGGCCCCAGGCGATCGACAGGCCCGGCAGGCCCTCGGCGCGGCGACGCCGGGCGAGCGCGTCCAGGAAGGCGTTGGCCGCGGCGTAGTTGCCCTGACCGGGGCCGCCCAGGACGGCTGCCGAGGAGGAGAACAGCACGAAGGCGCGGAGGTCCGCGTCCCGGGTCAGCTCGTGCAGGTGCCAGGCGGCGTCCACCTTGGGGCGCAGCACGGCCGTGACCTGCGCGGGGGTCAGCGAGGCGATCACCGCGTCGTCCAGCACGCCCGCGGCGTGGACGACGCCGGTGAGCGGGTGTTCGGCCGGCACGGCGGCGAGCACCCGCGCGAGGTCCGCACGGTCGGCCGTGTCGCAGGCGGTGACCGTCACGGCGGCGCCCAGCGCGGTGAGCTCGGCGGCGAGTTCGGCCGCACCGGGGGCCTCGGGGCCGCGGCGGCCGAGCAGCAGCAGGTGCCGCACGCCGTGGTCGGTGACCAGCCGGCGCGCCACCAGGCCGCCCAGCACGCCCGTGCCGCCGGTGATCAGCACGGTGCCGTCCGGGTCCAGCACGGTGCCGCCCTGACCCGGCGCGGCGGGCATGGTGAGCACCACCTTGCCGACGTGCCGGGCCTGGCTCATGAAGCGGAACGCCTCCAGCGCCCGCCGGACGTCCCAGGTGCGGGCCGGGACCGGACGGAGCACCCCGCGCTCGAACAGCGGCATCAGTTCGGCCATCATCCGGCCGATCCGGTCGTAGCCGGCCTCGATCAGGTCGAACCACAGGTAGGACGTGCCGGGGTGGGCGGCGGCGACCTCGGCCGCGTCGCGGATGTCGGTCTTGCCCATCTCCACGAACCGCCCGCCGTCCGCGAGCAGCCGCAGCGAGGCATCGACGAACTCGTGGGCGAGGGAGTTGAGGACCACGTCGACGCCCCGCCCACCGGCGGCCTCGCGGACCCGCTCCTCGAAGTCGAGGCTGCGCGAGGAGGCGATCCGGTCCTCCGGCACGCCGAGCGCCCGCAGGGTCTCCCACTTGGCGGGAGCGGCCGTGGCGAACACCTCGGCGCCCAGGTGGCGGGCCAGTTGGAGCGCCGCCATGCCGACGCCGCCGGTCGCCGAGTGGATCAGCACCGACTCGCCGGCGCCGAGGCCGGCGAGGTCGACCAGGCCGTAGTACGCGGTCAGGAAGGCGATCGGCACCGAGGCGCCCTCAGTGAACGTCCAGTGCGCGGGAAGCGGGACGAGCAGCCGCTGGTCGACCACGGCGACCGGCCCGAACGAGCCGGGCACCATGCCCATCACGCGGTCGCCCGGCGCGAACGCGGTGACGCCGGGCCCGGTCTCCAGCACGACGCCGGCCGCCTCCCCGCCCATGACGTCCTGGTCGACCATGCCCAGGCCGAGCAGTACGTCGCGGAAGTTCATGCCGGCGGCGCGGACGGCCAGCCGGACCTGTCCGGGCGCGAGCGGCTCGGAGGCCGCCGGGTGGGGGAGGAGGGCGAGGTTCTCCAGGGTGCCCTTGGCGGTGGTGTCCAGGCGCCAGTGGGGCGCGTCCGCCGGGGGCTCCAGCAGCCGGCCGGTGGCCGCGCGGATCAGCCGGGGGGCCAGCAGGACGCCGTTCCGGGCAGCGAGTTGGGGCTCGGCGCCGGCGAGCGCGGCGGCCAGGGCGCCCTGCCGCCCGGCCGTACGGCCGTCCAGCGCACGCCCGTCCAGGTCGAGCAGGACGAAGCGGCCCGGGTGCTCGCTCTGGGCGGAGCGCAGCAGGCCCCAGACCGCGGCACCGGCGAGGTCCTGCACGCTCTCGCCGGACCCGGCGGCCACCGCGCCGCTGGTGAGAACGACGAGCCGGGCGGCGGCGAACTGGTCGCTCGCCAGGAACTCCTGGGTGGCCGTCAGGACCTCCGCGACGGCGGCGTGCGCGGCGGCGGACGGGTCCGCGGACTCCGGGCCGTCGGGACCGGCGCAGGTGACCAGAACGGCGTCCGGGACGGTCGCACCGGCCTCCACGGCCTTGGCGAGGGCCGCCAGGTCGGGGTGCGTCCCGAGCCGGAGGTCGTCGGGCAGCCCGACGCGGTCGGTGCCGAGCAGCACCCAGCGCCCGGCGGGCGTCCCGGAGGACGGGGGCAGTTCGGTCCACTCCACGGCCAGCAGCCGGTCCGCGTCGTCGTCTGCCGCCCGCAGCTGCTCGCGGTCCACCGGACGGCTCGCCAGCGACGCCACCCGGGCGACGGGCGCGCCGCTCCCGTCGGCCACCGTGAGGGCGACCGCGTCGGCCCCGTCCGGTGACAGGCGCACCCGCAGGGCGGTCGCGCCGGTGGCGTACAGGGAGACTCCGCTCCACGAGAACGGCAGCCGCACCTCACCGGGGGCGGCGGCCGCCGCCGCGTGCAGGGCCGCGTCCAGCAGGGCGGGATGCAGGCCGAACCGCGCGGCCGCGTCGTGCTGCTCGCGCGGCAGCCGCACCTCGGCGAACAGCTCCTCCCCCTGCCGCCAGAGCGCCTGCAGGCCCCGGAAGGCGGGCCCGTAGCCGAGGCCCTCGGCGGCCAGGCGGGAGTAGAGGTCCGTGAGGTCCACGGGTTCCGCGCCGGCCGGGGGCCAGGCGGCGAGGTCCCAGGACGGGTGCTCGGCGCCCGTCGCCAGGACGCCGGTCGCGTGCCGGGTCCAGGGGACGTCGGCGTCGGGCCGGTCCGGGCGGGAGTGGACGGAGACGGCGCGCCGCCCGTCGTCGGCGGCGGACCCGATCCGGACCTGGAGCTGGACGGGGCCGTCCTGCGGGAGCAGCAGCGGTGCCTGGAGGGTGAGTTCCTCGAGCACGTCGCAGCCGACGTGGTCGCCGGCGTGGAGAGCGAGTTCGACGAGCGCGGTGCCGGGAAGGAGCGCGGCGCCGAAGACGGCGTGGTCGGCGAGCCACGGGTGGGTGGTGAGGGAGATCGAGCCGGTGAGGACGAGTTCGTCGTCGTCTGCGAGCGCGAGGAGCGCGCTGAGCAGGGGGTGGTCGGCAGGGGTGAGGCCGGCGGTGCGGACGTCTCCGGTGGGTGCGGGGGCGTCGAGCCAGAAGCGTTCGCGTTGGAAGGGGTAGGTGGGCAGGTCGATCCGTCGGCGTCGGGTGGTGGGGAGCAGGGCTGACCAGTCGACGGGGACGCCGTGGGCGTGGACCTCGGCGAGGGAGGTGAGCAGTCGTCGGAGGCCGCCTTCGTTGCGGCGGAGGGTGCCGGTGGTGAGGGTGGGGTGGTTCGTGGTTTCGGCGGTGTCCTGGATGGTTGTGGTGAGGACGGGGTGGGGGCTGATTTCGATGTAGGTGGTGTGGCCGTCGGTGAGGGCGGTGCGGATGGCGTCGGTGAAGCGGACGGGTTGGCGGAGGTTGGTGTACCAGTAGTCGGGGGTGAGGGTGGTGGTGTCGATGGGGGTGCCGGTGACGGTGGAGTAGAGGGGGATG
>NZ_JBEPAK010000217.1:0-11909 GCF_040298565.1 Kitasatospora sp. NPDC001539
ATATCTGGCGTTGACTTTTGGCACGCTGTTGAGTTCTCAAGGAACGGACACTTCCTTCAGGCCGCCTTCCAGCGGGCCCTCCGGGCGCTTCGTTCGTGTTTCCAGCTTATCAGATGCTTTCCGCTCCGTTTTCCGGAGTTTCATTCATCCGATTTCCCGAACTGGGCCGGGGCCGCTTTCTGCGACGACCACTACGTTAGCGCATTCCGAGTGTCACTCGAAATTCACCCTCACGCCCGGTCGACGAATACGCCGACCAACCCAACCGAATGGGCATCGAGGTGAGAGGGGGGGACGCTACGAGGGGTGGCCGCTCCAGCGACTCGTTCAACACTAGGCCACCCGGAGGGCATCGTCAAACGCCGAGGGCCGGATCTGTCCAGATCCGGCCCTCGGGGCTCGAAACCGCAGCTCAGAGCGGGTGCACTTTCAGCCAGTTGATCACTGACGGACGGCCGGTCCGCCGCAGTGCGGCCGGTCCGATCAGCCGGCGGCCACCAGCTCCGCGGCCGCCAGGTTGCGCTTCCCGCGGCGCAGCACCAGCCAGCGGCCGTGCAGCAGGTCGGCCTCGGTCGGGACCGCCTCCTCGTCCGTCACCTTGGCGTTGTTGAGGTAGGCGCCGCCCTCCTTGATCGTCCGGCGGGCGGCCGAGCGGCTCGGCGCCAGCCCGACGGCGACCAACAGGTCGACCACCGGCTGGAGTTCCGCCACCTCGGCCTTCGGGACCTCGGCCAGAGCGGCGGCCAGGGTCGGCGCCTCCAGGTCGGCGAGGTCGCCCTGGCCGAACAGCGCCTTGGACGCGGCGACCGCGCGCTCGTACTGCTCGGCGCCGTGCACCAGCGTGGTGAGCTCCTCGGCCAGCGCGCGCTGGGCGAGGCGGGCGGCCGGGCGCTCGGCGGTCTCCCGCTCCAGCTCCTCGATCTCCTCCTTCGAGCGGAAGCTGAAGATCCGCAGGAAGTTGGAGACGTCCCGGTCGTCCGCGTTCAGCCAGAACTGGTAGAAGGCGTACGGGGTGGTCAGCTCGGGGTCGAGCCAGACGGTGCCGGACTCGGTCTTGCCGAACTTGGTGCCGTCGGCCTTGACGATCAGCGGCGTGGCCAGCGCGTGCACGGACTTGCCGTCGGCCTTGCGGATCAGGTCCGTGCCGGCGGTGAGGTTGCCCCACTGGTCGCTGCCGCCGGTCTGCAGGGTGCAGCCGTAGCGCCGGTTCAGCTCCAGGTAGTCCATGCCCTGGAGGATCTGGTAGCTGAACTCGGTGTAGCTGATGCCCGCGTCGGAGTTCAGCCGCCGGGCGACGGCCTCCTTGGCGATCATGTTGTTGACGCGGAAGTACTTGCCGACGTCGCGCAGCAGGCTGATGGCCGACATCCCGGAGGTCCAGTCCAGGTTGTTGACCATGCGCGCCGCGTACGGGCCCTCGAAGTCGAGGAAGCGCGAGATCTGGCCGCGCAGCCGATCGACCCAGCCGGCCACCGTCTCCGGGTCGTTGAGCACACGCTCCGCCGTCGGCTTCGGGTCGCCGATCAGGCCGGTGGCGCCGCCGACCAGGCCGAGCGGGAGGTTCCCCGCCTGCTGGATCCGGCGCATGGTGAGGATCTGCACGAGGTTGCCGAGGTGCAGGCTGGGGGCCGTCGGGTCGAAGCCGCAATAGAACGTGACCGGGCCGTCCGCGAACGCCTTGCGCAGTGCGTCCTCGTCGGTGGACAGGGCGATCAGCCCACGCCACCGCAGCTCGTCGACGATGTCCGTCACGGTCACGCTTCTCCTTCTATCGGGCGCCCGCCCGGTGGCGGCCCGATTGGGTCGGGCCCCGGGCCGGTACGACTCCAGCCTGATAGAGCCTACGCGGTCCCGGCTAGCGGGTTTCCCCCGAGGCGGCCCGCGTGGCGCCCGGCCCGCTCCCCCCGGGTGCCTCCGGGACACCGGAAATTCCGTTGTTCGTCGGCTGGGGGCCCATTCAGAGTGGGTTCACCGCCGCGCGGCGGCAGTGACGTGTGTGGAGACGGTCGTGCCGCCGTGGCACGCCCGTGGGAAGGGTGTGCCCGGTGCGCAACACGCTGGTTCTGAACGCGAGCTATGAGCCCCTGACGACGGTGTCGCTCCAACGCGCCGTCGTCCTGGTGCTCCAGGACAAGGCGGTGGTGGAGCAGGCGCATCCGCTGCGCTCGATCCGCGGGACGGGCGTAGCCGTTCCGGTGCCGCGGGTGATCAGGCTGCAACGGTACGTACGGGTGCCGTTCCGACAACAGGCGCCGTGGTCGCGGCGCGGGGTCCTGGCGCGGGACCAGCACCTGTGCGCGTACTGCGGGCGCCGGGCCACCACGGTGGACCACCTCCAGCCCCGGTCGCGCGGGGGCGAGGACAGCTGGATGAACACCGTGGCCGCCTGCGCCGAGGACAACCAGCGCAAGGCCGACCGCACGCCGGAGCAGGCCGGGATGAAGCTGCTGCGGCGGCCGTTCGTGCCGACGCCCCAGGCCACCCTGATGCTCGCGCTGGGGCTGCGCGGCTCGGAGGTCCGGGAGCTCGCCGACTGGCTGCCGGCCGTGCCGGGAGAGCCGGTCCCGGCGGCCTGACCGCCGGCGGTCGATCCCGCGCAGCCGGGTCCCGGTACCCGGTCCCTGCGGAGGGCCCTTCCGGTCAGGCGGAGGGCCCTCCCGCAGCCGGGGCTCAGCCCTTCGCCTGGTAGCCCGCCGCCGTGCCGAAGTTGGTCGCGTGCTCGGGGATCACGACCACCTGCCCGCCGCCGATCGCGACCCGCCCCGAGACCAGCAGCGAGCCGGTGCCGGGCGGGAAGTTGCCGCCCACCGCCTCCTGGCCGCCCGCCAGGGGGAAGCGGCCGAGGCGGGCGGGCTGGTCGCGGCGCTCGTCGGCGGCCAGCACCAGCGAACCGCCGTCGATCCCGACCGCCCGGACGGTGCCCTTGGCGGCGGTCTGCGCCTTCCAGCGCTGCTTGCCGGTGTCCAGGTCGTAGCCGACCGCGGACACCGGTCCGCCGCCGTTCGCCGGGGTCAGGGTGGCGACCATCGTGCGGCCGTCGAAGAAGACGTTCGGCGTGGCCGAAAACGTACCGTGGGCGACGTCCAGTCGGCCGCCGTCGGTGACCACCGGGATCTCGGCGGCCGGATCGCCGGTGCCGTCCCAGGCGAACACCCGGTCGTCCTCGGGCTTGGCTCCGGTGGTGAGCACGACGGCCGGTTCGGCAGAGAGCACCGAGACGGTCTTCGGCTGGTTGTTCAGGCCGCGCCACCAGGAGACCTTGCCGTCGGCGGTGTTCAGCGCGACGGCCTGGTCCGCCGGCGTGGAGTCGGCGCAGGAGGACGCGACCAGCACCGTCTTGTTGCTGACGCCGCCGGACAGGGTGCAGAACTTGCCCTGCCCGGTGTACTGCCAGACGTCCTTGCCGTCCGTCGAGTCCCAGGCGACCGCCCGGTCGTCGCCGACCGCGATGACCTTGTCCTCGGTGACACCGATCTGCGCGGCGTAGGCGTCCTTGGTGTCGGAGAGGGTCTTGGTCCAGGCCGTCCTGCCGGTCTTGGTGTCCACGGCGGCGACCAGCGTGCAGGGGCTCTTCGGGTCCGCCTGCGGCCGGAACAGGGCCGCGCCCAGCCCGGCCGGGTTCACGCCGGCCGACAGCCCGCACGGGACGGCCCCGGCCGCCGGTGGCTCGACCGACCAGGTCGGCTTGCCCGCCGTGCGGTCGTAGGCGTGCACCCCGGTGCCGTCGGCCCGGACCACCGCGTCGGCCAGCAGCCAGCTGCCGACCAGCGTGTCGTCACCCCCGCCCTGGGGGGCGGCCGCGGGCTGCGCGGACCAGGCCTTGGCGTGCGCCACCGAGAAGCCGGGCTCGCCGCTGCCCGTCGCGGACGCGCTACCGCCGCCCTCGGCGCCGACCGTCAGCGCGGCCGTTATCAGCACCGCGAGTGCGGCCAGTCCGGCGCCGGCCCGCACCATCAGGGCCCGGCGGCTGGGCACGTGCTCCCCCGTCAGCACGGCGTCCGCGGCCGCCCGGGCCCGGACCACCAGTGACGACGCGCCGGAGCCGGACCGCGCGCCGGAACCGGCCGCCGCCGGGGAGCTCCCGGCACCACCGGCCGCACCGCGCCGGGCGGCGCGCGGCGAAGCGGCGGGCTCCGCCGGTGCATCCTCCGCGGCCGGCTCGAGCTCCCCCGCGGCCTCCTCCAGCTGCACGTAGCCGTCGGCCGAGTACTCGGCGTCCGCCGGGACGTACAGCGGCTCCTCCGCCGGCTGCTGCGCCTGGTCCTGGTGCGGGGCGGCGTACGGCGGCTGGTCGTGGCCCGCGTACGGCTGCTGGTACGGCTGGTACGGCCCCTGGCCGTGGTACTGCCCCTGGTCGCCGTACTGCCCCTGGCCGTACCCGTTCTCGACGTAGCCGCCCTGGGCGTGGCCACCCTGGGCGTGGCCACCCTGCCCGTACCCGCCCTGGACGTACTCGCCCTGGAGGTAACCGCCCTCGACGTACCCGGTCGGGCCGTAGCCGCCGCCGACCTGCTCGCCGTGCTGCCCGTACGGTTGCCCGTACTGGCCGTCGTGGGACTGCTGGCCATAGGACTGGTGGTCGTAGGCCTGCTGGCCGTAGGACTGGTGGTCGTACGGACGCCCGTCGTGCTGCGGCGCCTGCTCCCACTGCCCGGGCGCCGGCGGCTGCGGCGGCTCGTGGTACCCGCCCTGCGGGTACCACTGGTGCGGGGCGTGGGCGTCTCCGAAGGGCTCCTGTGCCACCGTTACGTCCCTCCCAGCCCCCGCCGGCCTGCCGATTGCGGCAGTCAGCATCTCACGCCCGCCCGAGTGCCCCGCCCGAGTGCCCCGGCCTGGTGCCCCGGGCCGGCCCGCTCGGACCCCGGTCGGCCCCCCTTCCGGGCCCTCCGCGCGGCGCGGGAGCCGGCCTCAGCCCGCCGACTGGGCGCGCAGGGCCTCGTCGATCCGGGCGGCGAGGGTGAAGCGGCGCGGGAGCCGGCCTCAGGCCGCCGACTGGGCGCGCAGGGCCTCGTCGATCCGGGCGGCGAGGGTGAAGTCGAGGCCGGTGAGCCCGCCGGCGCTGTGGGTGGAGAGGACGAACCGCAGGGTGCGCCAGCGGATGTCGATGTCGGGGTGGTGGTCGAGCGCCTCGGCCTGTTCGGCGACGGCGTCCACCACCCGGATCGCCGCCGGGAAGTCGGGGGCGTCAGCGCTGCGGGCGATGCTGTCGCCGTCCCGCGTCCACTGCGGAAGGGCCGCCAGGGCCTCCGTGATCTCGTCCTCGCTCAGCCGTGCCCTGCTGCTCACCGGTGCGCTCCCGTTGGTCGTCGTGGTCGTCGGTCGAGGTGCGAACCGGGCCAGCCTACTGACCGGCGCGCGTCTGACCCGCCGTCAACTCACCAGCAGCTTGACGACGGCCGCGAGCCCGACCACCACGATGACCCCGCGCAGCGCGGCGGGCGGGAGCCGGCGGCCGACCTTGGCACCGAGCAGCCCGCCGACCAGCGAGCCGACCGCGATCAGACCGGCGGCCGTCCAGTCGACGGTCGAGGTGAACAGGAAGAACAGCGCGGCGACGCCGTTGACGATCAGCGCCAGCGCGTTCTTCACCGCGTTGATCCGCTGCAGGTCGTCCTGGAGCAGCATGCCCATCAGCGCCATCAGCAGGACGCCCTGGGCGGCGCCGAAGTAGCCGCCGTAGATGCCGGTGAGGAACACCCCGGCCAGCAGCACCGCGCCGCCGTCCGGGTCGCCGCCCGGGCCGCGGCGGGCGGCGACGGCCTTGGCCACCCGCGGCTGGACCACGACCAGGACGAGGGCGAGCAGGATCAGCGCCGGGACGATCGCGTCGAACGCTCCGCTCGGCAGCTTGGTCAGCAGCAGGGCGCCGAGCAGCCCGCCGAGCAGCGAGGCGCTGCCCATCCGCAGCAGCCGGCGCCCCTGGTCGGCCAGCTCGCGGCGGTAGCCGATCACGCCGCTGAGCGAACCGGGCACCAGGCCGAAGGAGTTGGAGACGTTGGCGGTGACCGGCGGGATGCCGACCGCGAGCAGGACCGGGAAGGTGATCAGGGTGCCGGAGCCGACGATCACGTTGATCATCCCGGCGCCGACCCCGGCCACCAGGACGGCGATCGCCTCCCAGAGCGTCATGGGTCACCTCTCCTCGCGGTCCTGTCCGAGGCGATCATGCCGGACCCTTACCGGCCGGACCAGGGCCGCCCAGCATTCGGGACGTACGCCACACCGCCGGGCGCCACGGCTGCCGACCCCGCAGAACCGGTCCGGGCGGGAGCGCGGCTGCCCGGCCGCCCCGGCCCCCGGCACCGCCCCCCGGAGCACGCCGAGGGCCGCCGGTCGCCGAGGGCCCGCCGGAGCACGCCGGAGGGCCCCCAGAGCACGCCGAGGGCCCGCCACCAGCGGGCGGCGGGCCCTGGACCGGATGTGCCCGGTCACCTCACTCCGGGTCGATCTTGCGGTACTCCCGCGTCGGGTCGACCCGGGGACGGGCCGCGCCCTTCTCGACGTCCACCGGCCGCGGCCCGGCCGCCGGGTCGAGCGGCACCTGGGTGGCCGCCGGAGCCGCCGGCGGGACGCTCGGCGCGGTGACCGTGCCACCACCGTTGGCGCCGCCGTTGCCGGTCAGCCCGTTGAAGGCGCCGCCCAGGCCCTTGAGCGCGTCGCCGACCTCACTGGGAATGATCCAGAGCTTGTTGGAGTCGCCCTTGGCCAGCTCCGGCAGGGTCTGCAGGTACTGGTAGGCGAGCAGCTTCTGGTCGGCGTCGCCGTCGTGGATGGCCTCGAAGACGGTCCGGATCGCGGCCGCCTCACCGTCGGCGCGCAGCACCGCGGCCTGGGCCTCACCCTCGGCCTTGAGCACCTCGGCCTGCTTCTCGCCCTCCGCCTTGAGGATCTGCGCCTGGCGCTGGCCCTCGGCGGTGAGGATCGCGGCGCGCTTGTCGCGGTCGGCGCGCATCTGCTTCTCCATCGAGTCCTGGATGGAGGTCGGCGGCTCGATCGCCTTCAGCTCGACGCGGTTGACCCTGATCCCCCACTTGCCGGTGGCCTCGTCCAGGACGCCGCGCAGGCCGGCGTTGATGACCTCGCGCGAGGTCAGGGTGGACTCGAGGTCCATCGAGCCGATGATGTTGCGCAGCGTGGTGACGGTCAGCTGCTCGATCGCCTGGATGTAGCTGGCGACCTCGTAGGTGGCCGCCCGGGGGTCGGTGACCTGGTAGTAGATGACGGTGTCGATGTTGACCACCAGGTTGTCCTGGGTGATCACCGGCTGCGGCGGGAACGGCACGACCTGCTCGCGCAGGTCGATCCGGTTGCGGACGCGGTCGATGAACGGGACGACGATGTTCAGCCCTGCGTTGAGCGTCCGGGTGTAGCGGCCGAAGCGCTCCACGATCGCGGCGCTGGCCTGCGGGATGACCTGGATCGTCTTGATCAGCGCGATGAAGGCCACCACGACCAGGACGACCAAAACGATAAGGACGGGTTCCACGGACTCTCCCCTAGACGACCAGGGCGGTCGCGCCCTGGATTTCGACGACGTCGACCTTCTGACCCGGCTGGAACACGCTGTCCGGATTGAGCGCGCGGGCCGACCAGATCTCGCCGTTGAGCTTGATCCGCCCGCCCTCCCCGTCGACGGTTTCCGCGACGACCGCGGTGGCGCCGCGCAGCGCCTCGATGCCCATCTTGACCTGATCGCCCTTCCGCAGCTGCCGGCGTGCGATCGGACCGACGAAGACCACCAGCCCGGCCGACACCGCGATGAAGGTCAGGGTCTCCAGGACCGCTCCCCCGCCGAGCGCGGCCACACCGGCCGCCGCCAGCGCACCGATCGCGAACATGGCGAACTCGGGCACCGCGGTGAGCACCAGCGGTATGCCGAGCGCTGCGGCGGCCAGGAGCCACCAGATCCAGCTGTCCACACGTCCATCCTAGGGAGCGAAGGGGCTTCGAGGCGGACAGTTCCCGCAGGTCGAGGGGCGGAAACCGGTCGCACGTGCGACCGGTTCCGGCGCCCCGCGCGAGATGGACGGCTGTGTCGGGCACTGACGGCTGACGGGTGGACGGATGGTCAGGTTGTCACCGGACGTCGCCTCAGCCCAGCGGCAGGCCCTGGGCCGACCAGCGGTCCCCGTGGCGCTCCAGGGTGAGCGGCAGGCCGAAGCACTTGGAGAGGTTGCGGGCGGTCAGCTCGGTGTCGATCGGTCCGGCGGTGAGCACCTTGCCCTGGCGGATCATCAGGACGTGGGTGAAGCCGGGGGCGATCTCCTCGACGTGGTGGGTGACCATCGCCATGGCGGGCGCGAACTCGTCCTGGGCGAGCGCGCCGAGCCGGCGGACCAGGTCCTCGCGGCCGCCGAGGTCCAGACCGGCCGCGGGCTCGTCGAGCAGCAGCAGCTCGGGGTCGGTCATCAGGGCGCGGGCGATCAGGGTGCGCTTGCGCTCGCCCTCGGAGAGGGTGCCGAACTTGCGGCCGGTCAGGCTGGCCATGCCCATCCGGTCGAGCAGGGCGAGGGCGCGCGACTCGTCGGACTGCTCGTAGGTCTCCTGCCAGCTGACCGTCATGCCGTAGGCGGCGGTGAGCACCGTCTGCAGGACGGTCTGCTCGGCCGGCAGCTTGTCGAACATGGCGGCGCCGGCCAGGCCGATCCGGGAGCGCAGCTCGAAGACGTCGATCTCGCCCAGCTTCTCGCCCAGCACCGAGACCTTGCCCGAGGTCGGGAACAGGTACGAGGAGGCGATCTGCAGCAGGGTGGTCTTGCCGGCGCCGTTGGGGCCCAGGATGACCCAGCGCTCACCCTCGGAGATGGACCACGAGACCTGGTCGACCAGCGCGCGCCCCTCCCGGACCACGGATACGTCCACCAGCTCCAGCACGTCGCTCATGCCTACGCCTTCCCCAATACACAAGAATCTCGGCCGTCGATGCGGGCGGCGAGCCTACTCCGGCAGCCGGGGGGCACGGGTGGGTGCGCCGCACACGCATGGGCAAACCTACGCCACGCGGATGACCGCCGATTCCGTAGGCTGGCCGGATGCTCGCGACACCTGCCGACAATCCGTACGAAGAGCCCCGTTCGGGGCGGCTGGCCGCCTGGGGCAGCGCCCTGCTCGGCGGCCTGGTGCCGCCCGACGACGCCGCCGCGGCCGTCCTGGGCTCGGACGAGAGCCACCGGGTGACCGGACTGCCCGGGGACGCACCGGGCGAGCAGCACGGGCTGACCTGGGCGCTGGGCCGGCTGCGGGTGCTCGGGGCCACGGGCCTGCGCCTGGCGCTGCCCGCGGCCGGGCACCCGCTGGGGCTGACCGGTCCGGCCGCCTTCAACGAGCGGGCCCTGGCGGCCGGCGAGGCGGTGATCGCGGTGGGCGTGCCGCTCGGTCTGGTGCCGGAGATCACGGTGTACGGCCCGGAGGGGGACCGCTCGGCCACCGTGCTATGGCGCTGCAGTGAGGTCGGCGACGCGCCGCCGGCCGACGTGCCCTCGCTGCACGAGGCGGAGCGCGAGCTCGCGGACGGGCTGCGCGAGGCGACCGTCCTGCTCACCCGGCTCGACGTGGCCGGCGCCGGTCCGCAGGCGATGCGCGCCCTCGACGCCTACCGCCGCCGGGGCCACGCCGAACTGCTCGCGCCCGGCTACCCGCCGCGGGCGGTCCGGGTGCTGGAGTCGGCCCGGCAGGTGTCCGCCCTGCTGGCGATCGCCGCGGAGGGCCACGGCGCGGCCGTGAGCGCCTCCGAGATGGCGGCCCGCCGATCCGTCCTGGCACCGCTGTGGCGCACCGCCCGGCGGGCCCAGGTGGCCGCCTACAACGCGCTGGTGGACGAGCGCGACGACCGCTAGGCGGGGGTTCCGGGCGGTCAGCCGCCGGCCTCGCCGTTGCGGACGGCCCACAGCGCGGCCTGGGTGCGGTCGGCGAGGTCCAGCTTCATCAGGATGTTGGAGACGTGGGTCTTCACCGTCTTCTCCGACAGGTGCAGGCTGCGGGCGATCTCCCGGTTGGAGCGGCCGTCCGCGATGTGGCCGAGCACCTCCCGCTCGCGCTCGGTGAGGGTGCCGCCGCGGCCCTGCGGGGCGCGCGGGCCGTCGTCCGAGAGCAGGGCCTCGGCCAGTTCGGGCTGGAGCAGCACGTGGCCGGCGTGCACCGAGCGGATCGCTCCGGCCAGTGCCTCCGGGTCCACGTCCTTGTAGACGTAGCCCGCGGCGCCGGCCCGCAGCGCGGGGACCACCGTGCGGTGCTCGGTGAAGCTGGTGACGATCAGGACCCGGGCCCGGCTGCCCTCCTCCTTGAGGGTGCGCAGCGCCTCGATGCCGTCGACGCCGGGCATCTTGAGGTCCATCAGGACGACGTCCGGGTCGAGTGCGCGGGCCCGCTCGATGCCTTCGGCCCCGTCCGCGGCCTCCCCGACCACCTCGATGTCGTCCTGGACCTCCAGGAAGGTGCGCAGCCCGCGGCGGACCACCTGGTGGTCGTCCACCAGCAGGACGCGGATCGACGGCGTGCTCTCAGGCACCGGGGACCTCCATCTCGACGAGCGTCCCCCGGCCGGGGGCGGACTCCAGGGTGAGCGTGCCGCCGACGGCGGCCGCGCGGTCGCGCATCGAGGCCAGCCCGAGGTGGCGGCCCGCCCGGCGGACGGATTCCGGGTCGAAGCCGCGCCCGTCGTCGCGCACCCGCAGCAGCGCGCCGCGCGCGGGCGTCCCGGCCAGGGTGACGGTGACCCGGCCGGCACCGGAGTGGCGCAGCGCGTTGTGCAGCGCCTCCTGGGCGACCCGCAGCAGTGCGGCCTCCTGGGCCGGCGGCAGGGCGCGCACGCCGTCGGCGGCGAAGGCGACGTCCGCGGTGTGCGCCCGGTCGAGGAGTTGCACCTGGGAGGCGAGGGTGGCGCTCAGCCCGTCCTCCTCCAGGGCGGCGGGGCGCAGTTCGACCACGACGGCGCGCAGTTCGTCGGCGGCCTCGGCGGCGAGCCGGGCGACCTCGGCGAGTTCGGCGCGGGCGCGGCCCGGGTCGCGGTCGACGAGCTTGGCGGCGGCGTTGGCGGTCAGCCGCAGCGAGAAGAGCTTCTGCGAGACGGCGTCGTGCAGGTCGTGGGCGATCCGGGCGCGTTCGCCGGCCAGGGTGAGTTCGCGGCTGCGCTCGTACAGGCGGGCGTTGGAGAGCGCGAGGGCGGCGTGGGCGGCGAGGATCCGCAGCAGTTCCTCGTCGTGGTCGGTGAACAGGCCGCCGCCGCGCTTGTTGGCGAGGAAGATGACGCCCATCACCTGGGGTTCGTCCTCGGCTGCCTCGCCGTCCAGGATCGGCATGCCGAGGAAGGCGTCCATGTCGGGGTGGGCGGCGGGCCAGCCCTCGAAGGCGGGGGCCTTGCGGACGTCGGCGAGCCGGGTGGGACCGGTCTCGTGCAGCATCTCGGCGAGCACGCCGTGCTGGCGGGGCAGCGGGCCGATCGCCCGCCACTGCTCGTCGGTGACGCCGTCGACGACGAACTGGGCGAAGCCGCCGTGGTCGTCGGGCACGCCGAGGGCCGCGTACTCGGCGTCGAGCAGTTCCCGGGCGGAGGCGGTGATGCGGCGCAGCACCTCGCGGACCTCCAGGTGCCGGCTCATCGCGAGCAGGGCCCGGCTGACGGCCTCGATGCCGGCCAGCGGGTCGCAGGCGGCATCGGCTCCGTCCGCCGGGGCACAGGCGGGCGGCGGGCCGTCGGGGGCCGGGTGGTCACCGGTCGAGCTGGGCATACCGCCAAACTACCGCCGCCGGGAGCGCCCCCGCGTCCGCCCCCGGCCGCCCCGGCCCCAGGTCCGGCGACCTAGGCCGCCGGACCCACCGCCCCGAGCCGAACGAGCGCCCCGTAGGCGAGTGGGCACCCCCGCCCCGAGTCGAAGGGGCGCGCCGGTGCCGAAAGGAAGAAGCGAGGGGGC
>NZ_JBEPAK010000218.1:0-11828 GCF_040298565.1 Kitasatospora sp. NPDC001539
CAGCTCAACCAACTCGGCTACCAAGTGACCCTCCAAACAGAAGGAGCTGCCTGACCAGCGGCTACGGACAAGGGACAGGGGATTTTCGAATCAGGCGGCTCGGCCGGGTCGGCCGCCCGGTTCGGCGCCGTGCAGGTGGTAGACCGCGAAGGCCCGCCCGATGACCGGCTGGGCGACGTTGCGCACCCGGACACCGCAGGCGGTGAGGCCTCGCTCGGTGCCGAGGTGGGCGTGCCCGTGCACCGCCAGGTCCGCCCCGGCCTCGTCGATGGCCTCGGCGAGCAGGTAGCTGCCCAGGAACGGGTAGATCTCCGGCGGCTCACCGGCCAGGGTGTCCGGCACCGGGGCGAAGTGGGTCAGCGCGATCCGCAGGTCGCAGCCGGCGGCGGTGAGTCCGTCCAGCGCCTCGCGCAGCCCGTCCGCGCAGTGCCGGGAGTACCGGATGAAGGCCTTCATCTCGGGTTCGCCGAATTCACCGCCGCTTCGGCCGGCGAACCCGCCGCCGAACCCCTTCGTGCCGGCCACGCCGACGAGCCGACCGTCCACCCGGACGACGGTCGAGCTGCGTTCCAGCACCCGCACGCCGTGGGACTCGAGGATCCGGGTGACCTCGTCCGCCCGGCCCGCGTCGTAGTCGTGGTTGCCGAGGACGGCGACCACCGGCACGGGCAGGCCGGCGACCTCCTCCCCCACCACCGCCGCCTCCTCGGGCGTGCCGTGCCGGGTCAGGTCGCCGGCCAGCAGCAGCACGTCTGCCAGGTCCGCCACGGTGGCGAAGGCGGGCCTGAGCGCTCCGCGGCTGTCCGGGCCCAGGTGGATGTCCCCCACGGCGGCCACCCGGATCACGGCAGGTCCTCCGCGCCCACCGGCGGCCGGCCGTCGGCCAGGGCGATGTCGGTGTACACCGTGAGCCCCGCCAGGGCCTCGGCGACGATGCGCTGGACGGCTGCGCGGCGCCCCTCGTTCGGTACGGTGCCGGAGACGGTGACGTGGGAGCCGTGCAGTTCGATCCGCAGGCCGAGTTCGCCGACCTCGTCGTCGGCCAGCCGGTCGCGCAGGTGGGCGAGCCGGTACTCGGTGTCGTCGGCGCCTCTCATGGCGCGGCCTCCTCGGGTTCGATCACCTGGAGCCGTTCCAGGAGGAAGAGGAAGGCGGCCGCCATCGGCGCCTCCCCGCGCTCGGCGCGCACCCGCCGCCAGTCGACCTTCTCCCGCAGCGGGCGCACCACCGACAGCACCGCCCCGAAGTCGCAGTGGTGCTCGGAGAAGGCCGCGAGCAGGCTGCTGACCAGGTCGGTGGCGGAGAGCACCGGCATGTGCACCGAGTCGACCGGCAGCACCTCGGCGCGGTCCAGCAGTTCGGAGGTGACCGGGCGTTTGGCGAGTTCGAGGATCAGGTCGATGTCCTGGCCCAGGCAGCGGGCCTTGATCAGCCAGTCCTCCGGCGGGAGGAATACCTGCAGCCCGGCCTCCCGCAGGGTACGGGTCACGGCGTCGACGTCCTCGCGGCGGATGCAGAAGTCGGCGTCGTGCTGGAGGCGCACCACCGCTCCGTGCGCGTAGGCGGCCACCCCGCCCGCCAGCGCGAACGGGTGGTCCTTGGCCTTGAGCAGCGAGGCGATGCGCTTCGCCGCCTCCAGGATGGCCTGGGTACGGTCCGGCGGCAGCTGCCCCGAGGTCTCGTCGTGCGGCCATTCGTCCACCCGCGGGCGCGGCGGCCGGGGCGGATCGGGTTCGTCGACGCGGTGGTCCATCGCGTCCTCCTCCTCGGCCGGCGGATTCGGGGCGATCCCACGGCTACCCCGACGGCGGGGATTCACGCCGGGCGCGGGCTGCTCCGTCCGGGTGACCGGCGGGGGCGGCGGCACGCGGCGGTGGCCCGGGCCGGTGGGCGATGGCTGCGGCGGGCGGCGGGGCCCGGGCCGGGCGGCCGCAGCCGCAGGCGCTTCCGCGGGCTTGCGCCGTCCGGGCGCTCCGGCCGGCTACTCGACCTGCACGGCGATCAGACAGGTGTCGTCTCCGGTGTCGGCGGAACTGAGGGCGAGCAACCGGTCGAGGTAGCCCTCCAGGTCCCGGCCGGGTGCCCCGGCGGCGCGGATCAGCTGGTCGACGGACTCCTCGACCGGGCGGTCCCGGCGCTCGACCAGGCCGTCGGTGTACAGCAGCAGGACGTCCCCGGGCACCAGCTGCAGCCCGTGCTCCTCGTACCGGACGTCCTCCAGGGCGCCGAGCAGGACGCCGTGCGGCAGCGGCAGCAGTTCGGCGCTGCCCGGCCCGAGCAGGACCGGCGGGAGGTGGCCGGCCCGGGCCCAGCGCAGTCGGCCGCCCGCCGGGTCGAACAGCGCGCACACGGCGGTGGCGGTGACCTGGGCGGGTTCACCCAGTGCCACCGTGTTCGCCCACTCCAGCAGCCGCCCCGGCCCCGCCCCGGTGACGGCCAGGCCGCGCAGCGCGTGCCGC
The DNA here is from genome assembly GCF_040298565.1 of Kitasatospora sp. NPDC001539. NCBI lineage: Bacteria > Bacillati > Actinomycetota > Actinomycetes > Kitasatosporales > Streptomycetaceae > Kitasatospora > Kitasatospora sp. NPDC001539. The sequence goes on from NZ_JBEPAK010000218.1 coordinate 2,460, forward strand.
AGGGCGACCATCCCGGTGGCCGCCTCGACGCCGTGGCCGGCCACGTCGCCGACGGCCAGCAGGACCCGCTTGTCGGGCAGCGGCAGCACGTCGTACCAGTCGCCGCCCACCCGGTCGCGCTGGGCCGCGGGGCGGTAGCGCACGGCCACCTGGAGGCCGGCGGTGGCGAGCGCCGGCGGCGCGGCGGGCAGGATGGCCTGCTGCAGCCGCAGGGCCAGCTGCTCGCGCTCGGCCGCCTGGTGCTCGGAGTCGGCGAGGCGGGCCCGAGTGGCGCCGAGGGCGACCTCGGTCGAGTGCTGGGCGGAGACGTCCTGGTAGGCGCCGCGGACCGCGGTGGTCCGGCCCTCGTCGTCGAGCACGGGCTCGGCGATCACCCGGGTGTAGCGGTGGGTGCCGTCGGGCTGGGCGAGCCGGAAGACCGCCGAGGCGGTGCGGTGGCGGCGGACCACCCGGTCCAGCAGTCGGCGCACCGCCGGGGCGTCGTCGGGGTGGACGTGCCGGGTGAGCCGGCCGAGGGGGACCGGGTCGGCGTCCGGCGGAAGGCCGAAGAGCTCGCGCAGGCCCTCGCTCCACTGGACCCGGCTGCCGCCGGGGCCCTCCACGAACCCGGCGACCCGGGCCAGCCGCTGGGCCTGGTCCAGCAGGCCGCTCCGCTCGACGGGGTCGGCCTGCCCGTCCTCCCGGTCGCGCCCCTGCTGCCACTCGACCAGCAACCCGCCGTGGAGCGGCGCGACCGCGAGCAGGACGGTGTCAGGGACGGTCAGCCCGCCGCGGTGGAAGACGAGCCGCAGGTGCTGCGCGGGCAGCGGCTCGCCGGTCTCGTGGACCCGCACCAGCCGCTCGAACAGGCCGGTGGCGGAGGCGACGGGGTAGGCCTCCAGCAGCCGGACCCCCTCCAGTCGGCGCCGGGGCCGGCCCAGCGGATCGCGGAACCGCGCGTTGACGCGGACGATCGTGAAGTCCACGACCCGCCCCTCCACCAGGACGGGCTGCAGCAGCAGGGCCGGCGTGGCGAGCCCCTCCAGGAAGTCCGGTGGGTCCTCGGGAGGCGAGGCGGGCTCGTCCTCGCGCAGCAGGGTCGCGCACAGCTCGGCGAGCGCCCGCAGCTGGCGGCGCTGCGCCCCGCCGAGGGCCGGGGCGGGCGCCTGCCAGAGCACCTCCAGTGCGCCCCGGCGGCGGCCGCCGTCGACCGTGGGCAGCACCGCCCGTGCCGAGCCGGGGTCCACCGACGGGCCCTCGCTCCCCGGCTCGCCCGGCCAGAGCTCCGCTCCCTCGGCGACGGAGCGCTGCGCGGGCGTCGGGACGCCGGGCGGGACGCGGGCCCACGGGGCGACCTCGGCGGCGGGGAGCCCGGCGTGCGCCGCGAGGGCGAGGACGCCGCCGGGCAGGCGCCGCCAGACGACGACGGCGTGGGCGCCGAGTGCGGCGCCCAGCTGCTCCAGCACGGCTTCGGCGGCGCGCTGCAGGTCCGGGACGGCGGCGAGCGCGGACGGCACGGTGTCGGCGGCGTCCCCGGGCGCACCGGGGTGGCCGGGGACGGGTACGGGGGCCGGCAGTCCGGCGATGTCGGCGGCCAGCGAGGGCACCGGGACGCCGGCGTCCCGTGCCAGGCGGGCGAGGTGGACCGCCGCCTCGACGGGCAGCAGGCCGAGGCGCTCGGCGAGGATCCCGGTGGCCAGGTCGACCACCGAGCGGCCGCGGGCCCCGGCCTGGACGTGGCGGACCTCGTCCTGCAGCCGGCGGACGGTCGCGGCCAGGGCCTGCGCCGTGGGGTCCGGTGACTGGCTCGGTTCGGTCATCTCGCGTCCAGCCGGTCGGCCTTCCCGAAGGGAACCGCCGGGGCGCGTCCGGGAGGGACGCCCCCCGGTCGGGGGGGGAGGACGGCGGGTGCCGTCCTGCTCCCACTGTGCCACCGGCGGCCCCGGGCGGCAGCGCGCCCGGTGTCAGCGGGCGGGCCGCCCGAGCAGGCTCCGGTCCAGGTCGGCCAGCAGTTCGGCGGTGTCGCGGTGGACCTCCGCGGCGCCCGCGGCGAGCAGCTCCCGCGCGTCGGAGCCGCCGGTCTCCACCGCGATGCAGGGCACCCGCGCCCGGCCGGCCGCCGTGACGTCCCAGACGGTGTCGCCGATGAACACGGCGTGCTCGGGCTCGGCGTCCGCCCGGGCCAGGGCGGCGCGGACCAGGTCGGGGGCGGGCTTGGTGGCGCTCACGTCGTCGGCGGAGGTGGCCGCGGTGATCGCGTCGTCCGCGTCGAGCGCCCGGCGCAGCACCACGAGTTCCCGTTCGGACGCGGAGCTGGCCAGGATGACCCGCCAGCCCCGGTCGGCACAGGCGCGCAGTAGGTCGGCGGCGCCCGGCAGCGGCTGGATCTGCGGCCAGAACCGGGCGTACAGGGCGTCGTGGGCGGCGGTGATCGCCTCGTCGTCGCCGTGGTCGCGCTCGCTGCCGAGCAGGTGGTCCAGGAGCTGGTCGGAGCCCATGCCGACGGCCCGGTGGACCCGGGAGGTGGGGACGGTCCGGTCGTACTGCCGGAGCGCCTCCCACCAGGCGAGGGCGTGGAAGTAGGCGGTGTCGAGCAGAGTGCCGTCGACGTCGAACAGTGCCGCCGGGGTCGTGGTCATGGACTCCTCCTTCCAATCGGCCCCTGGTGGGGCCGGACGCGTGCGCGGCTGCGGTCGGCCCGGTTCACGAGGACGGCGCCCGCAGTCCGGAGCGTTCGCCCGCCGCCAGCAGGCCGGCGGCGCGGTCGACCAGGGCCATGATGGTCAGCGCCGGGTTGGCGCTGCCCTGGGTGGGCAGCACGCTGCCGTCGGTGATCAGCAGGTTGGGTACGGCGAAGGTGCGCAGCCGGTGGTCCACCACGCCGGCCAGCGGGTGGTCGGCCATCCGGCAGCCGCCGACCAGGTGGGCGTAGCGGTCGATGGTGATGACCTCGCTCGCGCCGGCGGCCCGCAGGATGGATTCCATCACCCCGCGGGCGGCGGCGATCACCTGCCGGTCGTTGTCGCACTGGGAGTAGGAGAACTCGGCCACCGGGAGGCCGTTCCGGTCGGTCTCGGCGGCGAGGGTGACCCGGTTGTCGGGTTGGGGCAGCAGCTCGGCGACGGCACCGAGGGTGGCCCAGTGCACGTAGTCGGAGAGGTAGGCGCGCAGGTCGGCGCCCCAGTGTCCCTGGGCGACGACGTGCTCCGCCCAGGTGATCGGCAGCGGCGAGGTGTTCTGGATGGTGAAGCCGCGCTTGTAGGGCTTGGTCGGGTCGGTCTCGTAGTACTGCTCGGTGGAGACCTCGGGCGGCGGGGCCTTGTAGGCGCGGACCTCCTCCTCGAAGCGGCCGGAGGTCTGCGGGGCGCCCTGCACCATGACGTAGCGGCCGACGAGGTCGTGGTCGTTGCACAGGCCCTCCGGGAAGCGTGTGGACACGGAGTTGAGCAGCAGCCGCGGGGTCTCGATGGCGTACCCGGCGACGGCGACGGTGCGGGCCCGCTGGAGGTGCTCGCGGCCGTGGTGGAAGTAGCGGACGCCACGGGCGAGCCCGTCGTGGTCGAGTTCGACGGCCGCGGCCATGCAGTCGGCGCGGATCTCGGCGCCGTGCACGAGGGCGTCCGGGACGTGGGTGATCAGCGGGGACGCCTTGGCGTTGACCTTGCAGCCCTGGAGGCAGAAGCCGCGGTAGATGCAGTGCGGGCGGCGGCCGAAGCGGCCGTTGGCGATGGCGACCGGGCCGACCCGGGCCTCGATGCCGAGGGCGGCGGCGCCGCGCAGGAAGATCTCGCCGTTGCCGCCGACGGGGTGCGGCGGGTGCGGGTAGGGGTGCGGGTCGCCCCAGGGCCAGTACTGGCCGGCGACGGGGAGCTCGTACTCCACGCGGCGGTAGGACTCGCGCAGGTCCTCGTAGTCGATCGGCCAGTCGGCGCCGACGCCGTCGAGGGTGTGGGTGCGGAAGTCCGAGGGGTGCAGGCGGGGTGCGTAGCCGGCGAAGTGGACCATCGAGCCGCCCACGCCGCGGCCGGAGTTGTTGGAGCCGAGCGGCACCGGGTCGGAGCCGGAGATGAGCCGCGGCTCGGTCCAGTACAGGTGGTGGGAGGCGGCCTCGTCGCTGACCCAGTCGGTGAGCGGGTCCCAGAACGGGCCGGCCTCCAGCACGACGACGCTCCAGCCCCGGCGGGCCATCCGCTGCGCCAGCGTGGCGCCGCCGGCCCCGCAGCCCACGATCAGCAGGTCGACCTCGTCGGAGTCGGCGTAGCGCCGCATGTCGCGCCGCAGGGTGTGGTCGAAGCCGTGCCCGTGCTCGGGCAGCAGCCACGCGGAGGCGTTGGAGCGGCGCACCTCGCGCTGGGCGGCGGCGTTGGCCCGTACGGTCCCGGCGGCGGCGCGCAGCCGGGAGTGCCGGCCGGGGTCGGTGGCGGGCGGCACGGGAGCGGGCGGCCGGTCGTCGGGCGGCCGGGGCGGCTTCGAGTGGGCGTCGGCGACCTCCCAGGGCTCGCGCTGGTCGACGCCCAGGCGCAGGTAGCCGCGCGGGTGGGCCGGGCCGCCGAAGCCGATCTCGCTCCAGGCGGTGGGGTGGGAGTAGTAGGCGGTGCAGGCGTAGCGGGTCCACAGGCTCCAGACGTGCTGGGCGGGCAGTCCGTGCCAGCGCTCGCCGCGGAGTTCCTGGACCCGCCCGACCAGGGCCCGCTGCTGGACCTCGGAGAGCGCGGCGAAGGGGCCGTCCGCGCCCTCGTCCAGGGCGCGCAGGCTGCGCCGCCAGGCCTCGTCGTCGGGCGGCATGTCGGCGTAGTGCCAGCCGTCGGTCTCCAGCTCGGCGAGACGGGCGTCGATCATCGGCAGCAGCGGGACGTCGGGGTGGTCGAGCAGCAGGTCGAGCAGGGCACGGGCGGTGGCCTCCTCGGCGGGGGTGAAGAAGCGCAGCGGCGGGAGCGGGCCGGTGCGGGCCACGACGGCGGCCACCGTCTCGCGGTCCCAGTGCCGGGACTGGCTGAGCGCGTCGTAGCCGGGGAAGCGCGGCTCAGGCATCACGCGACTCCCGGCGCAGTACGGCGGCGACCAGGCCCATCCCTCCGACCATGCTCATCAGCAGCGGCGCGAACAGCGGCGGCCCCATCTCGACGTTGTAGCGGGCCATCGCCCAGCCGCCGGGCTTCTGGGCGACGCCGCGCACGTGCAGCCAGGTGCCCTGGAGGCCGTTGGCGGTGATGGCGGCGGAGGCGACCGGCAGCAGGGTGCGGGCGGCCCTGGGGCTGAGCGCCCCGGCGATCCCGGCCGCCGCGCCGACCGGTCCGAGCACGACCGGCCACCACATCATGCGGTTGCCGAATCCGGCCCGGTCGTGCTCCAGGTAGATCTCGGCGGCGGTGATCACCGAGCCGATGCCGGTGGCCATGGCCAGGGAGCGCTGGAAGCGGCCGGTGCGGATGTTGCGCACCGCGAGCCCGGCGCCCCGCCGGGCCTGGTCAGTGGCGCCCATGCCGGCCCCCGAACGACGGCAGGAACTCCTGGAGCTTGGCCTTGAAGCCCTGGCGGACCATCGCCGCGCGGTCGGCGTCCCCGCGCAGCACGGACGTCGCGGCGGCCTGGATCTGGTCCCAGGTGGCGTGCGGGGGGATCGGCGGCACGGCCGGGTCGGTGCGCAGTTCGAGGACGAACGGGCGGTCGGCGGCGAGGGCGCGCTGCCAGCCGTCCTGGACGTCCTCCGGGGCGTCCGCCCGTTCGGCGCCGAGGCCGAGGCTGCGGGCGAAGCCGGCGTAGTCGACGTCCGGCAGCTCCTGGGAGGGCAGGAAGCTGGGTGACCCCTCCATGGCCCGCAGCTCCCAGGTCACCTGGTTGAGGTCCCGGTTGTTGAGCACCGCGACCACCAGCCGGGGGTCGTCCCAGTGCTGCCAGTACTTGGCGATGGTGATCAGCTCGGCGAGGCCGTTCATCTGCATCGCGCCGTCGCCGACCAGGGCGATCGCCGGCCGGTCCGGGTGGGCGAACTTGGCGCCGATCGCGTAGGGGACGCCGGGGCCCATGGTGGCCAGGGTGCCGGAGAGCGAGCCGCGCATCCCGGCGCGGAAGCGCAGGTGCCGGGCGTACCAGTTGGCGGCGGAGCCGGAGTCGGCGGTGACCATCGCGTCGTCGGGCAGCAGGTGGTCGAGGGTGTGGATCGCGTACTCGGGGTTGATCGGGTCCGCGCCGACCCGGGCCCGCCGCTCCATCACGTCCCACCAGCGCTCGGTGTTGTCGCACACGGTGCGCTGCCAGTCGCGGTCCTCCTTGCGGGCCAGCAGCGGCAGCAGCGCGTCCAGGGTGCGCGCGGCGTCACCGACGAGGTTGACCTCGTACGGGTAGCGCAGCCCCACCATGAACGGGTCGAGGTCGATCTGCACGGCCCTGGCCTGGCCGAACTCGGGCAGGAACTGGGTGTACGGGAAGCTGGAGCCGATGGTGAGCAGGGTGTCGCAGTCGCGCATCAGCTCGTAGGAGGGGCGGGTGCCGAGCAGGCCGATCGCCCCGGTGACGTACGGCAGCGTGTCCGGCAGGGCGTCCTTGCCGAGCAGCGCCTTGGCGACGCCGGCGCCGAGCAGTTCGGCGGTCTGCTGGACCTGCTCGCGGGCGTGCCGGGCACCCTGGCCGATCAGCATCGCGACCTTGCGTCCGGAGTTGAGCACGTCGGCGGCCCGGCGCAGTTCGCCGTCCTCGGGGACGACCGTCCAGCGGGGGCTGCCGAGGCTGGAGGGCACCATCTTGAAGGCGTGCTCGGGCGGGCTGTAGTCCAGCTCCTGGACGTCGGCGGGCACGATCACGGCGGTCACGGTGCGGCGGGCGGTGGCGGTGCGCAGCGCCCGGTCGAGCACGTTGGGCAGCTGTTCGGGGACGGTCACCATCTGGCAGTACTCGGCGGCGACGTCCTTGAAGAGGCTCAGCAGGTCGACCTCCTGCTGGTAGGAGCCGCCCATGGCGCTGCGGTTGGTCTGCCCGACGATCGCCACCACGGGGACGTGGTCGAGCTTGGCGTCGTAGAGGCCGTTGAGCAGGTGGATCGCACCCGGGCCGGAGGTCGCGGCGCACACCGCGGTGCGGCCGGAGAACTTGGCGTAGCCGACCGCCTCGAAGGCCGCCATCTCCTCGTGCCGGGCCTGGACGAAGACGGGGTTGTTGTCGGCGCGGCCCCAGGCGGCCACCAGCCCGTTGATGCCGTCACCGGGGTAGCCGAAGACGTAGCGGACGTCCCAGGCACGCAGTCGTTCCAGGATGTGGTCGGAAACCTTCGGGGACACAGTGCTCCTCCTTCTCGCTGCTGGTGCTCTCCGTACGACTTCTTCTCCGCCTCGCCTCCGCCCTCGACGGCCCCGACGACTCGGCGCCCAGACGACTCGGCGCCCCGAGGCCTCGACGTCCCGATGTCTCGGCGCCGACGGCTCCGCGCCCCGGCCCCTCGGCCCCGCCGTGACACGACGGTCCCCCGCAGCGCGGGTAACCGCTGCGGGGGACCGGAAACGCCCGCCCGGGAGGAAGGTCAGCCCGCCTCCTCCGGTTCGTCGGCCCATCCCGGCGCGTCCTCGTTCTCCAGCTGCTCGCGCAGCAGGCTCAGCGTGGCGCTCAGCAGCCGGGAGACGTGCATCTGGGAGACGCCGATCCGCTCGGCGATCTCGGACTGGGTGCAGCCGTCCCAGAACCGCAGCTTGAGCACCTTCTGCTCGCGCTCCGGCAGCCTGGCCAGCAGGGGGCGCACGGCGGTGCGGAAGTCGGCGAGCTCGATGCCGGGATCGCAGCAGCCGAGCCGGTCCAGGAGGGCGCTGCCGGTCTCGTCGGTGTTCTGCTCGCGCAGGGCGTCCAGCGAGCTGGGGCGGTACACCCGGCCCGCCACCAGGCCCTCGGTGGCCTCCGCCACGCTCAGGTGGAGGTCCTCGGCGATCTCCTCGGGCTGCGGGAGCCGGCCGAGCTCCTGCTCCAGCCGGTCCGAGCCGCGGGCGACGGTCAGGTACAGCTCCTGCATGCTGCGCGGCACCCGCACCGGCCAGGAGGTGTCGCGGAAGAACCGCTTGATCTCCCCGGCGATGGTGGGGATGGCGTAGGTGACGAACTCGACGCCGCGCGCCGGGTCGAACCCGTCGACGGCCTTGATCAGGCCGATCGTACCGACCTGGAGGATGTCGTCCATGTCCTCCGCGCGGTGCCGGAAGCGGGCCGCGATGAACCGGACGAGCGGCATGTTGAGTTCGATGATCGTGCCGCGCACGTAGCTGTAGGCGTGGGTCTCCTGGGCGAGTCCGCCCAGGCGCTCGAACAGCGCGTCACTGAGTTCGCGCGCTTCGGTCTTGCCCATCGAGCGCAGTTCGGCCTCGGTGGGCCTCGGTGGCAGGTCGAACGGCGTGCCCGACGGCACGGTGGTGGTCCGTTCGCCGGTACGAGGTGTTTCCAGGGAGGTGGACACTGGTCTCTCCAGGTGACGGGGTGAACGCCTGGTGACGCCCGGCGGACTCGCGCCGGCGCGTCGAGGCTTCTTCCCCAGGACCCGTGCCGTCGGCTGGGGCCCCGGTCGCACCCCGCGTCGGGGGTGCCGAGCGGCCGTTCGTCCATCCGACCGCATCCGTGTTCTACCCTACCTGCGACCTCGAATTCATGTTTTGAGTGGGTTTCTTGTATTTCCTCCGGGTACACGCGGTGGCGACAGGACTGCGACACGAGAGGAGGGCGGTCATGCCCCGAGGATCCAGCCCCAAGCGCGAGCGCCAGTACGAGCACATCAAGGACAGCGCGCTCGACCGGGGTGAGAGCGAGAAGCGGGCCAAGGAGATCGCCGCCCGTACGGTCAACAAGGAACGCGCCCGGCACGGCGAGTCGAAGACCGCGAGCCGCACCTCGACGCACGACATGTCGTCGAGCAGGCGCGGCGGGCAGCGTTCCCACCGGGGTGCCCAGGGCCCGACCTACGACCAGCTGTACAACGAGGCCAAGCACCGCAACATCAAGGGCCGTTCGAAGATGAACAAGCACCAGCTGGCCGACGCGCTGGGACGCTGAGCGCCCGGTACCCCTCGACGAGGTCCGTGAGGTCCCGCCATGACCATTCCGACGCCCCCTGATCCGGACACCGAACCGATCCCCCACCCCAACCCCGCGCCCCGACCGGGCGAGGACCCCGATCCGGCGCCCCCGCCCGTGCCGCCGTTCCCGGCGCCCGACCCCGATCCGGCACCACCGCTCGAACCGCACCCCGGCCAGCGCTGAAAGCTCCGGCCGGGGTTGACGGTCTGTCGGCCTCCGGCTCCGCGCTCGGTCCGGGTTCACCCCGCCGCGGGGACGCACGGTCCGGGGGGCGAAGCTGCCGTCCCGGTCCCGGGGCACCCGCACCTCCACCGGCCCGACCTCGGTGAGAAGCCGTCTGGACCG
>NZ_JBEPAK010000219.1:0-11798 GCF_040298565.1 Kitasatospora sp. NPDC001539
GGAGTCCATGCGGAGCATCGGCGACCGACGACAACGCGGCGAGGCGCGTGCCCCGGCGTCGGCCCGCAGGCGGGGGTTTGAAGACGGGCCCTAGGACGCGGGCCCTGGCTGGGTCGTGGCCGGGCGGGCGCGCTGCCGGGGCTGGAGCGTCGCGGGAGCTGAGGCGTCGCCGGGGCCGGAGTGTCGCGGAGGGCTACCGCGGGTCCGGCTCCCGGAGCAGATCCGCCTCGCGTGCCGGGTCGAGCCCGACGGCCGGCCGGTCGGCGCGCTGCGGGGCGACGCCCCCGATCGACCGCAGCCACGCCCAGGTGGACTCGACCGTCTCGGCGACCGGGCGGCAGCGCAGCCCGGCGTCCACCGCGCGGGCGACCGAGGCGCCGTGCATGAAGTCGCGCAGCTCGCCGGGCGCCAGCCAGATCGGCAGCTCGGTCCACGGCTCGATGCCCGCCGCGAGGATCCGCTCCGGGTCGGTCCAGCGCAGCTCGGCGTCCGAACCGGTGGCCCGCACGCAGGCCGTCAGCAGCTCGCCCATGGTGGTGTGGTCGGCCGGGCTGACAACGTTGTACGGGCCCCCCAGCCCGGCCGCCACCGCGTCCAGGGTCCAGACCGCGAGGTCGCGCACGTCGATGTACTGCACCGCGGTGTCACGCGGGCCGGGGGCGAGCACCGGGCCGCCGCGGGCGATCCGGTTCAGCCACCAGGGCAGCCGGCCGATGTCCTCGTACGGGCCGAGGATCAGCCCGGCCCGGACCAGCAGCGCGCGGCCGCCGTACTCGGCTTCCAGCGCCAGTTCGGCGCCGCGCTTGGCCTCGGCGTAGGGCACCTCGCCGGTCAGGTCCGGGGAGGAGGGGACCACCGGCGCCGTCTCGTCCGCTCCGGCGCGCAGCGGGGCGTCGTACACGGACCGGCTGGAGACGTACGCGTAGTGGCCCACCCTGCCGTTCAGCGCCCGGGCGCTGTCGCGCACCGCCGCCGGCGCCCAGGACCAGGTGTCCACCACGGCGTCCCACTCCCCCGCCGCGAGCGCCGCGAGGCTGTCCTCGGCCGTACGGTCGCCCACCAGCAGCCGCACGCCCTCGGGCGCCGGCCGGGTGCCGCGGTTGAGGGCCGTCACCTCCCAGCCCCTGGCCACGGCCTCCTCGGCGACGGCGCGCCCGACGAACTTCGTTCCACCCAGCAGCAGGAGTCTCATGCCGGCCACCCTGCTCCGAGAGTGGCCGGCTTGGGAAGCGCCGCATGCTGTGGGCAGAATCGCCACGAGCGGACACGCCCTCGGCGGCCCGCGGGGACCGCCGCCCGGCGCTGCCACCGCGGAGGCCGCCGCCCGGGGCGGGGACTGCCGGGAACCCCAGGGACCGCTACGGGGACGGTCGGCCGGCGGCGCGGTGGTCGGGGTCGTGCATCTCGCCGACCAGCTCCTCCAGCACGTCCTCCAGCATGACCGCGCCGATCGTCCGGCCGTCCTGGTCCAGCACGGCGGCCAGGTGGCAGGCCGCCCGGCGCATCGCGCCGAGGGCGTCGTCCAGCGGGAGGGTGCCGCGCAGCACCGTGATCGGCCGCCACAGGCGGGCCGGGACGGGCGCCGAGGAGTCCTCCACGTCGAGGATGTCCTTCAGGTGGAGGTAGCCGAGGTAGCCGTGGCCGGCCGGGTCGCCGTCGGTGACCGGGAAGCGCGAGAAGCCGGTGCGCAGGGCCAGTTCCTCGATCTCGGCGGCGGTCACCTTGGTGTCCACGGTGACCAGTTCCTCGGGCCGCAGCAGCACGTCGGTGACCGGGCGCCGGCCCATCTCCAGGGCGTCCTCCAGCCGCTCCTGGCGGTCCTCGTCGAGCAGTCCGGCGTCCCGGGAGTCGACCAGCAGGTACATCAGCTGCTCGGTGGTGAAGACCGACTCGACCTCGTCCTTCGGCTCGACCCGGAAGAGCCTGAGCACCCCGTTGGCGAAGGCGTTCAGCAGCCGGATCACCGGGGTGAGCCAGCGGGCCAGCCGGTCCAGCGGCGGGCCCAGCCACAGCGCGGCCTTCTCCGGGCCCGCCATGGCCATGTTCTTGGGCACCATCTCGCCCATCACCATGTGCAGGAAGACCACCAGCGCCAGCGAGATCCCGTAGGAGAGCGGGTGCATCAGGCCGGACGGAACGCCGATCGCGTGGAACGGGCCCTCCAGCAGGGCGGCGATCGTCGGCTCGGCGAGCGCACCGAGGCCCAGCGAGCAGACGGTGATGCCGAGCTGGGCCGCGGCCAGCATCGCGGAGACGTTGGACAGCGCGTGCAGCACGGTGCGGGCGCGCTTGTGCCCGGCCTCGGCCAGCGGCTCGATCTGGCTGCGGCGCACCGACACCACGGCGAACTCCGCGCCGACGAAGAAGGCGTTGCCGAGCAGCAGCAGGAGGGCGAGGGCCAGTTGGAGCACGGTCATCGGAGGCCCTCCTCGTCCTCGCCGAACAGCGCGGGCGCGGAGGTGCGCTCCACCCGGACCTGGCTGGTGCGGTGCCGGTCGACACCGGTCACGGTGAACCGCCAGCCGGGCAGCTCGGCCTGCTCGCCCACCTCGGGGAGCTTGCCGAGCAGGTCGGCCACCAGGCCGGCGAGGGTCTCGTACGGACCGTCCGGCGCGCTCAGGCCGATGGCCTCCAACTGGTCGATCCGGGCGCGGCCGTCCGCCTCCCAGGCGGGCAGGCCGTCGGCGGACGGCAGCGGGACCAGCTCCGGGCGGTCGGCCGGGTCGTGCTCGTCCTGCACCTCGCCGACGATCTCCTCGACGATGTCCTCCACGGTGACGACGCCGGCGGTGCCGCCGTACTCGTCGACCACGATGGCCATCGGCTGGAGGCGGCGCAGTCGGTCGAGCAGCCGCTCGGCGGGCAAGGTCTCGGGCACCAGCAGCGGCGCCGAGGCCAGCTCGCCGACCGGCACCTGGGCGCGTCGGACGGCCGGGACGGCCAGCGCGTCCTTGAGCGTCACGATGCCGGTGACCTCGTCCAGGCTGTCGGCGTACACCGGGAAGCGGGACAGGCCGGTGGCCCGGGTCAGGTTGATGACGTCGGAGGCGGTGGCGTCGCGCTGCAGGGCGGAGACGTCGACGCGCGGGGTCATCACCGACTGCGCGGTCAGCTCGCCGAGGCCCAGGGTGCGGACGAACAGGGTCGCCGACTCCTCGTCTATCGCGCCGGCCTTCGCCGAGTGGCGGGCCAGCGAGACCAGTTCGGCCGGGGTGCGGGCGTGCTCCAGCTCCTCCTGCGGCTCGACGCCGAAGGCCCGGACGGTCCGGTCGGCGGCGCCGTTCAGGAAGCGGATCAGCGGGCGGCAGGCGAAGGAGAACGCCATGTGCGGCGCGGCGACCGCACGGGCCACCTGGAGCGGGCGGGAGATCGCCCAGTTCTTCGGCACCAGCTCGCCGATCACCATCTGGACGACGGTGGCCAGCACCATGCCGACCACGACGGCGGCGCCGCGCGCGGCCGAGTCGGGCACGCCGATGCCCGACATCACGGGCCGCAGCAGGGTAGACAGGGCCGGCTCGGCGAGCATGCCGACCACCAGCGAGGTGACGGTGATGCCCAGTTGGGCACCGGAGAGCTCGAAGGAGAGGTGCCGCAGGGCCCTGGAGACCCGGCCGGACTTGGCGTCGCCGGCCTCGGCGGACCGTTCCACCGCGCCGCGGTCGGCGGTCACGAAGGCGAACTCGGCGGCCACGAAGAGGCCGTTGGCGAGGATCAGGAGGAGGGCTGCGCCCAACAGCAGCCAGGCGGTGATCACAGTGCCGCCTGCCTTCCGGGGGTCGGAAGCGAGGCGGCGCAGGTACTACCGGACGGATCGTCCATCGAGGGGGAGAGTCACTCCTCAGGTCGGCTCGAGTCGGGTCGGCTCGAGTCAGGTCGGTCTCGTTCTCAGGCGGGGTGGGAGTCTTTGCCCCGCTTTTACCAGCGTAGACCATAGCGGGCCGGCGGTAGGAAGGGTGTTCGGGCGGGCGCGGGCCGCCCGGGCGGTCGGCGGCCGCTCAGACCTGGGCGTGCCGCTCGACCAGGTCGCGCAGCGCGCGGGCGTCCGCGATGGCCTGCGCCCTGCCGACCCCGGACTGGATGCCGACCGCCGCGAGGGAGGTGCCGTCGGCGAGGTCGAGGGTGGCCCACGGGTCGCCCTGGCGGAAGTTGACCCGGACGATCTCCGCCCAGGCGAGCCGGCGGCTGCGGACGAAGTTGACCACCGTCACGCCCTCGGCGTCCGCGCGCACCCGCGGGCGGGCCAGCATCAGGCCCGCACAGGCGAAGAACACACCGCTGGCGACCATCATGATCCGGTCGTTGAGCTGCCAGTTCGCCGGAAGCAGGACGGCCAGCACGGCGAACAGCGCCACCAGCGCGACGCAGACCGGCAGCAGGACCGCGCGGGTGCGGCGGGGCGCCCAGGTGACGGGGAACTCGACGGACGGCGTGGACACGTGGATCTCCGGTGATTCTGGCGGCGGCGCGGCTGCTGGGGCCGACGGCGCGCGGGCTGCTACGACGAAGGGGCGGGCCGGCTACGGCGGAGGGCGGGACGCCGGTCGGCGTCCCGCCCCATTGAACCGTCCTTTACCCGCGAACCGACGGACCGGTGGCCCGGGTCGTCCTCGCGGACGTCCCGGGCGAGGTGGTCAGAGGCGGCAGGCGTGGATGTTGGTGACCAGGATGGCGCGGGCGCCGATGCCCCAGAGGTCGTCCATGATCTGCTGGGCCTCCTTGCGGAGCACCATCGAACGGACGGCCACCCAGCCCTCGGTGTGCAGCGGGGAGACCGTCGGCGACTCCAGGCCGGGGGTGAGCGCCACGGCGGCGCCGACCTTCTCGGCGCGGATGTCGTAGTCCATCAGCACGTAGCGCCGGGCCACCAGGACGCCCTGGAGGCGGCGCAGGAACTGCTCCACCCGCGGGTCCTCGCCCGCGCCCTTGGGGCGGATCACCACGGCGTCCGAGACCAGGATCGGCTCGCCGAAGACCTCCAGGCCCGCGTTGCGCAGGCTGGTTCCGGTCTCCACCACGTCGGCGATCACGTCGGCGACACCCAGCTGCACCGCGGTCTCGACGGCGCCGTCCAGCTTGGTGACCGTCGCCTTCACGCCGTGGTCGGCCAGGTGCTGCTCGACCAGGCCGGTGTAGGAGGTCGCGATCCGCAGGCCCTCCAGGCCCTTCACGTCCTCGACGTCGACGCCCTCGGGGCGGGCGAAGCGGAAGGTCGACCCGGCGAAGCCGAGGGCGAGCACCTCCTCCGCGTTGGAGTGCGAGTCCAGCAGCAGGTCACGGCCGGTGATGCCGACGTCGAGGCGACCGGAGCCGACGTAGACGGCGATGTCGCGGGGGCGCAGGAAGAAGAACTCGACCTCGTTGTTCGGGTCGACGAGCACGAGCTCCTTGGGGTCCTTCCGCTGGCGGTAGCCGGCCTCATGCAGCATCTCCGCCGCGGGACCCGAGAGAGAACCCTTGTTGGGGACGGCGATGCGCAGCATGGGAGGTTGCTTCCTTACCTGTCGGGAGGGGGTGCCGGGGCGGCGTCTGCCGGCGCCGGAGGTGTGCTCTGGAGCAGAAGGGGGATGCGGGGGGCGTCAGAGGTACTTGTAGACGTCGTCGAGCGTCAGCCCACGGGCGATCATCATCACCTGAAGGTGGTAGAGGAGCTGCGAGATCTCCTCCGCCGTCTGCTCGTCCGACTGGAACTCGGCGGCCATCCAGACCTCGGCGGCCTCCTCGACGACCTTCTTGCCGATCGCATGGACGCCCTGCTGGACGAGCTGCGCGGTGCGGGAGGACGAGGGGTCGCCGGTGGCGGCCTTCTGCTGGAGCTCGGCGAAGAGCTCCTCGAATGTCTTCGAAGCCATGATGGGCCCACCATACGGCGTGCGGGCGCACGGGCGGTAAACGGTCCCGGACCGTGGACGGTCGGGTGGACGTCCGCGGTCCGGGGCCGCACCTGGCCTGGTCAGCGCGCGGCGCGCAGCACCGCGGCGGTGGCGACGGCGGCGGTGACGGCCTCGTGGCCCTTGTCCTCGGCGGAGCCCGGCAGGCCGGCCCGGTCCACCGCCTGCTCCTCGTTGTCGCAGGTCAGCACGCCGAAGCCGACCGGAACACCGGTGTCGACGCTGACCTGGGTGAGGCCGACGGTGGCCGCCTGGCAGACGTAGTCGAAGTGCGGGGTGCCGCCGCGGATCACCACGCCGAGGGCGACCACGGCGTCATAGCCGCGCTCGGCGAGGCGCTTGGCGGCGACCGGCAGCTCGAAGGTGCCCGGGACGCGCAGCACGGTCGGCTCGGAGACGCCCAGTTCCTTCAGGGCGCGGTGGGCGCCGTCGAGGAGGCCGTTCATCACCTTGTCGTGCCACTGGGCCGCGACGACGGCGACCTTGAGGTCGGCGGCGCCGTCGATGGTCAGCTCGGGGGCTCCGTGGCCGCTCATGTCGTTACTTCCATTCCTCGGTGTGCTGGGTCTCGGTGGGGTGGGGCGGGGTGGGTCGCGGTGGGGTGGGTCGCGGTGGGGTGGACCGCGGCCTGAGGGGTCTCGGTGGGGTGGGTCGCGGCGTGGTGGGCGGTGTGGGCCGCGCGGGTCAGGAGCCCAGGCCGGGCAGGTCGTGGCCCATCCGGTCGCGCTTGGTGCGCAGGTAGCGCAGGTTGTGCTCACCCGGCGCGATCTCGACGGCTTCGCGCCCCTTGACCTTGAGGCCGTGCTCGGTGAGCGCGGTCTGCTTCTGCGGGTTGTTGGTGAGCAGGCTGAGCGAGCGGACACCGAGGTCCACCAGCATCTGCGCCGCGATGCTGTAGTCGCGGGCGTCGGCGGGCAGCCCGAGGTCCAGGTTGGCGTCGACGGTGTCGCGGCCCTGCTCCTGGAGCTCGTACGCGCGCAGCTTGTGGGCCAGGCCGATTCCCCGGCCCTCGTGGCCGCGCAGGTAGAGCACCACGCCGCGGCCGGCCTCGGCGACCCGCCGGAGCGAGGCCTCCAGCTGCGGGCCGCAGTCGCAGCGCAGCGAGCCGAAGACGTCCCCGGTCAGGCACTCGGAGTGGATCCGCACCAGGACGTCCTCGCCGTCCGGCAGCTGCCCGTCCGCGTCGAGGCCGCCGGCCACCAGGGCGAGGTGCTCGACGCCGTCGATGGTCCCCTTGTAACCGACCGCGGTGAACGCGCCGTGGGCGGTGGGCAGCGCGGTGACGGCGGCCCGGTCGACGTGCAGCTCGGTGCGACGGCGGTACGCGATCAGGTCCTCGATGGAGATGATCGCGAGGCCGTGCTCGCGGGCGAAGGCGACCAGCTCGGGCAGTCGGGCCATGGTGCCGTCGTCGTTGACCACCTCGGCGATCGCACCGGCCGGCGCCAGCCCGGCCAGCCGGGCCAGGTCGACGGCGGCCTCGGTGTGGCCGGGACGCACCAGCACGCCGCCCTCGACGGCGCGCAGCGGGAACACGTGCCCGGGGCGGGTGAGGTCACCGGGCTCGGTGCCGGGCGAGGAGAGCAGCCGTACCGTACGGGCCCGGTCGGCGGCGGAGATGCCGGTGTCGACGCCCTCGCGGGCGTCCACCGAGACGGTGTAGGCGGTGCCCTTGCGGTCCTCGTTGACCTGGGTCATCGGCGGGAGCTTGAGGCGGTCCAGCTCCTCGCCGGTCATCGGCGCGCAGATCACCCCGGAGCTGTAGCGGATGGTGAAGGCCATCAACTCGGGGGTGGCGGCGGAGGCGGCGAAGACGATGTCGCCCTCGTTCTCGCGGTCCTCGTCGTCGACGACGATCACCGCGCGACCGAGTGCGATGTCGGCGATCGCCCGCTCGACGGGGTCGAGGACCAGCTCGTCGCCGGCGCCGGTCTCGAGGGTCCGGTGCTCGGTCATGCGGTTCTCGGTCATGCCGTGACTCCCTGCGGGACGTTGGTGGACGTGGCTCGCGACTCACGGGTGCTCAGCCACCAGGAGCGCAGGCCGAGCAGCACCAGGACGAAGTAGACGGAGTAGGTGAGGCCGGAGAAGGAGTAACCGCTGTTGAAGGCCAACGGGACGCCGACCACGTCCACGGCGATCCAGGCGAACCAGAACTCCAGCCACCCGCGCGCCTGGGCCACCATCGCGGCGAGCGTGCCGACGAAGATGTAGGCGTCCGACCAGGGGCTCCAGGACAGACTGGGGTAGGCGGTGAACAACGTCGCCAGGGCGACGGTGCCGGCCGCGGTGCCGGCCACCAGGGCGGCCCGCTCGGGCCAGCTGGCGAACCGCACGGCGATGGTGCCGCCGTCCCGGCGGCCGCGCCGCCACTGGGCCCAGCCCCAGGCGGCGGTGGCGATGACGATCAGCTGCTTGCCGATCAGGCCGGGGACGTGGCCCCCCAGGTAGGCGGCGATCAGCACGGCGCCGGACAGGAGTTGGACCGGCCAGCTCCACACCGAGCGGCGCCAGCCGAGCGCCAGGCCGCCGAAGCCGAGCAGGTTGCCGATCATGTCGGCCCACTTCACGTGTTCACCGAGGACGGTGAACGCTTCTCCGCTGAGCCAGCTCACTTGGACTCCCCCGGGACGTCGGCGAGGTCGGGCAGGGTGGGAAGGTCGGGCAGGGTGGGAACCCCGGGCGTGGCCGGGAGGTCGGCCATGCCCGGCTGGTCGGGCAGCGCCGGGAGGGCGGGCAGGGCCGGGAGGTTGGGCAGCGCGCGCGACTCGAGCAGGCGCTCCACGTACTTGGCGAGCACGTCCACCTCCAGGTTGACGCTCTCGCCGATCGCCTTGGCACCGAGCGTGGTCAGCGCGAGGGTCGCCGGGATGAGGCTCACGGTGAAGCTGTCGCGGGCGGCCTCCACGACGGTGAGGCTGACCCCGTCGACCGTGATCGAGCCCTTCTCCACCAGGTAGCGGGAGATCGACTCCGGCAGCGAGAAGCGCAGGACCTCCCAGCGCAGGTCACCGTTCGCGTCCCGCTCGCCGGGCTCGCGCGCCAACAGCCGCCCGGTCGCGTCGACATGGCCCTGCACCAGGTGGCCACCGAGGCGGGCACCGAGCGCCATGGCGCGCTCCAGGTTGACCCGGGAACCGGGCTTCAGCTCGCCCAGGCTGGACCGGTGCAGCGTCTCGGCCATCACGTCGGCACTGAACTCACCGGTCTCGGCGGCCAGTTGCTCCGGGCTGTCGACGACGGTCAGACAGACGCCGTTGACCGCGATGGAGTCGCCGTGCCGCGCACCGGACCGGACCACCGGGCCACGCAGACGGATTCGCGAGGAGTCGCCGATCTCCTCGATCGACACGACCTCGCCGAGCTCTTCGATGATGCCGGTGAACACCCGGGTCTCCTCGCGCTTGGGGCGCGGACTCCGGGGCGGCAGTAGGGAGATGACACGGACGGGCAACGGTGCGCGGACCCGGAGGCACGACCCGTCGCCGGGGTGCCGGAGCCGCCGGGAGATCGCTCACCCGACCCGGGAGCCACCGCTCCCGCCGTTCACCTGGCCGCGGTCCGTCCGGCTTTCGACCGGCTCCGGTGGACCACGGATACTGCTCTTCGTCCGCCCGCGCACGCCTCCCATCCGGACTTTAACCGTCGGTCCAGGAATTTCACCTGGTCAACCGGCCGCTGGCTGCGGACGGGTCGCGGACTGTAACCGCCGGTTCGGATTTTCACCGACCCCGGAGTGCGCTGAACGTCACTGCTGTTGACGTCATTCTGCCACGAGCGGTGCGGGCCCAGGGAGAGCCTTCCACTGTGGCCTGTTTCACGGCGGGGCGGGGAATGCGCGGCGGGGCGGGGAATGTGCGGCGGGGAATGTGGGGCGGGGCGGCGGGCGCTGCTTGCGGCCCCGCCGGTCCGTGCTGCGTCGTCGTGCCGCCCGTGCTGCTTCGTGTCGTGCCGCGCGGCGGCTTCCGGCGCCTCCGGCGGGACCGGGGCGGGCCGCCTGGTGGCGCCGGCGAGGGCCGAGGGTGAGGCTGGTGGAGGGGCCGAACGTGCGGAGGCGAGCTCGATGGCCAAGTTCATGGACGTCCACCACGGGATGGGCAGCATCACGGCGGAGCAGCTCAGGGCGGCCCACGCGGCCGACCTGGCGATCGAGGGCGAGGAAGGCGTCCACTTCGAGCAGGCGTGGGGCGACCCGGAGTCGGGGACGGTGTACTGCCTGTCCGAGGCGCCGAGCAAGGAAGCGGTGCAGCGGGTCCACACCCGCAGCGGGCACCCGGCGGACGAGATCCACCCGGTGCCGCTGTCGGTGTAGCGGTTGGTGTCGGTGCAAGCCGGCGCGGGCCTTCGCCGGCGCGGGCCTCCCTCGGAGGCCTTCCGCGGGCCTTCCCCGGAGGCCTCGCCGGTGGAGGCCTTCGTTGGTGGGGGCCTTGGTTGGTGGGGGCCTTGGTTGGTGGGGGCCTTCGTTGATGCCGGCCTTGGCGGTGGGCCTTCGCCGGTGCCGGCCGCCGCGGCCGGGCGGCTCGGCGGCCCGGCGACCGGCGGCTCGGCCGGGGTGGGCGGCGGCACGCGGCACCGGAGCGGGCCGGTGGTTCAGAGGGGGGCGGGTGCGGTGATCGGCGTGAAGTGGGTCACCGACGGGGGGTGCGCGAGGTAGCGCAGTTCGCCCTCCGACCAGATCGGCCGGATCCGCCACATCGGCCCGGCGTACCCGCGCAGGGCGTCCTCGTCGCGCCAACGACTCACCACGAGCACCCGGTGCCCGTCCTCGGCCACCGAGTGCAGCAGCTCGCCGCCGAGGCAGCCGTCCGTACGCCCCAGCTGCGGGATCACCTGGCTGGTCAGGTGGGCGCAGAACTCCTCGAAGCGATCGGCGACGACCTGCCCGGCCCAGATTCTGACGATCACGGCCACCACCTCCGGCTGGCTGGACTCCCTGGCCCCATTATCAGCGGAAAACCGCTGGTGGGGAGGGGGGCGGCGGCTCTTTCCCGACCGAGCGGGCGCGGCCGCGGCGGGGGGCGCCCGGCTCGGCCGACCCGGGTTCCCGTAGATTCCCGGCATGACCATCACACCGGATGCTGCCGCACCGTCAACCCCCGCCCCGCATGGGCCGAGCGAGCTCTTCGCCGCCCTCAGCGCCGGCGCCCTCACCGACCCGGCCCAGCTGCGGGACGTCTACGAGCAGCCGGGCGAGCACGCGCTCCGCAAGCAGGTGGACCGCCTGCACGACGTGGCGCAGCAACTGATCGCCTGCTCCTCGCTGGTGTTCGTCGCCAGTGCCGACGCCGCCGGCCGCTGCGACGTCTCGCCGCGCGGGGGGCCGGCCGGGCTGGTCTCGGTGCTCGACGAGTACACGCTGGCCATCCCGGACGCCACCGGCAACAAGCGGTTGGACACGCTGCACAACATCCTCGAGACCGGCCGGGTCGGGTTGCTCTTCGTCGTGCCCGGCCGGGACACCACGCTGCGGGTCAACGGGCGGGCCTGCGTCTCCACCGATCCGGAGCTGCTGGGCCGGCTGACGGCGGTCGGCAAGCCGCCGCGCAGCGCGATCGTGGTGGCGGTGGAGGAGGTGTACGCGCACTGCCCGAAGGCGCTGATGCGCGGATCGGCGTGGAAGCCGGAGGCCTGGTTGGCCGCGGACGCGCAGCCGAGTTCGGCGCAGGTCACGCTTTCGCACCTGCGGGACGAGTCGCTGTCCGTCGAGGCGATCGAGCAGACCGAGCGGGAAGCGCTGCTGTACCGGTACGAGTAGCGGGTGCACCCGGTACGAGGAGCGGACGGGGGTGGGCCGGCCGGCCGGGGGCGGGGGGGCCGGGGGGGGGGGGGCCGGGGCGGCGGGGGGCGGGGGGGGCGCCCGGGGGGGGGGCGGGTGCGGGCGGCCGGGCGGGGGGGGGGCGGCCGGCG
>NZ_JBEPAK010000220.1:0-11748 GCF_040298565.1 Kitasatospora sp. NPDC001539
GCCGCCGGACCGGTGGGTCCGGCGGCGAAGGCCCTGCTGGCCGCAGCGCGCGCGGCGGAACGGGTTTCAACCGCTGGCAAGCGGGCCTTCCGCTCACGGCGCTGGCCGCTGCCGCTCCGCCGGCTGCCGCACCAGGTCACCCTGATCGCCCGCTGCCTGACCGAAGCCGGATGCCTGCGTACCGCCCGCCGCCTCGCCCCTCAGCCGGCGGCCGTGGTGATCCTCAGCGCGAGCGAAGCCCTGCACGGCATGGCCGCCCTGCTCGGCGGTACCCCGCACCTGCGGTTCATCCACGAACTGGTCACCACCGAAGACTCACCGGTCCGGCTGCTGGGTCGGCTCGCCCGGCGGAGCGAGAAGCAGGTGGTCGCCCTCTACCCGACCACCGCCGTCCGCGACCGGCTCTCCCCGGCCTTCCCCCACCTCCCAGGGCGGGTGCGGGCGTTCGCGGTCGACGACGGTCGGCCCCTCACCGCCGCCGAGCGCGACGGTGCCCGCGCCGCCTTCACCATCCCCGCCTCGGCGACGGCGGTCTGCCTGGTCGGCGGCTGGTGGCCCTACAAGGACCTCGCCACCGTCGATGCGGCCCTGGCCAGCCTCACCAAGCCGCTACACGTCCTGGTCTGCGGCACTCCGCTGGACGACGCGGTACTCGAACGCTGGCACCGCCTGCCCCGTGTCCGGGTCCACACCGTGCCCGGCCCGGTCGGCGAGGACGTCCTCCGGTTGGTCTATGCCGCGGCCGATGCCGCCGTGGTGGCCCGGTGTCCCGGCACCGGCAAGGAGTCCGGCCTGGTCATGGACGCCGCCCGGCTCGATGTCCCGCTGATCGTCTCCGACCACGACCCGGACCTGACCGAGCGGCTGGTTGGGCAGCCTTGGGCCCATGTGTTCCCGGCCGGCGACCCGGGTGCCCTGGCCGCCGTGCTCGACGCTCTGGCGGACGGGCCGCCGGAGCGGCCGGGGCCGAAGGCACCCACGGCGCTGGACATGCTGTCGGCAGCCGAGCAGGCCGCCTACCTCATCGACACCTACACCGACCTGATCAAGGAGTACCGATGACGCCCGCCGCCCCCGCGCTGGTCGCCGTGATCGGCCCGGTCGAACCGGCCCTGCTGACCGCCTGGACCTCCCACTACCGCCGGCTCGGCATCGAACGCTTCCACCTCGCCTTCCACTTCGCCGAGCACGTCCCCGACGCCTGGCGTCGCCAGTTGCTGGGCACCGCCCGGGAACTCGACCTGCCCACCGGCCAGGTCAGCACCGGGCCGTGGCACGAGCACACCAACACCGAACTGCGCGACGCTCTGCGCCAGCAGGCCGGGCCCGGCTGGCACCTGCTCGCCGACTCCGACGAGTTCCACACGTACCCGGCCACGCTCGGCGAGGTCACCGTGGAGGCCGAGGAGAACGGTCGGGCGGTCGTGGGCGGGCTGATGCTCGACCGCGTCAGCGCGGACGGCCGACTCGCCCTCTGGCGGCCCGAGAGCGGGCTTGACCGCGCCTTCCCGCTCGGCGGTCACCTCACCCACCGCCTCCTGCAGGGCGACCCTCGCAAGATCGTCCTTGCGCTCTCCGATGTCACGGTCGCCTCCGGCAACCACCGTGCCCCCGGCCGCAGGCCCGACTCGCACACGCTCGCGTGCGTCCACCACTTCAAGTGGCGCGCCGGCGTCCTGGACGACCTGCGCCGCCGTGTCGACCGCTTCACCTCCGGCGCCTGGACCGAGCACACCCCGGCCGTCCGGACCGAGGCCACCCGCCTGCTGCAGCACATCGACCGCCACCACGGCCGCATCGACGTCTCCGACCCCCGCCTGGCCTTCCGCCACGTCACCCTCGACCGCCTGCCCGACGACTGGGCCGCCGAAGCCGCCCAGATCCACGCCGCCTGGCGCCCGCCCCGTCAGAGCCAGCCCGGCTCCACGATCTCCTCGCCCTCGTCCTGAGGCACCTCGAACCGCGCGAAGAAGTCGTCCAGAGCCTCCGGCGTCACGATCAGCGCGTTCGCGTCCCCCCGCTGGTTGCGCTCGGCCAGCCTGCGCAGCAGCTCGTCCCGATCGACGGGGAAGTACAGCAGCCGCCACCGACCGCCGGCCGACTCCACCAGCTCCTTCATCGCGTCGCGGTCCTTCCGCTGCCACAGCCCGTGGTCCCACACCACGTCCCGGCCCTCGAAGACCAGCTCGACCAGCCGGGAGTGCAGCTCGGCGACGACCGGGGCCTCCTTCTCGAAGTAGGTGTTCTCCGGATAGTCGATCCCATACCGGCCGTGCCGCTCGTGAACGGCCTCGTCCACCGACAGCCGCACCGCATCCTGCGGCTCCAGCTCCCGCTGGGCGTAGGTCGTCTTCCCCGAACCGGTGAGCCCCACCAGCAGGAACACCACCGGACCACTCTCGGCCACCGACAACTCCCCTCACCGCCACCAGCGTTCACCGGCAAGTCTGCCACCACGGGCGGCTCCGGGAGCCGCGTTCCGCACCCGCCGCCACTCGAAGGAGCACAGCGTGTCTGCCTCCGCCCTCGCCCGCCTGCTGCGGGCCTACGTCCGCCACGCACCCGGAACTGTCGGCAAGGCCCAGCTCGTCGACAGTTTCCTCGACGACCACCTGCGAACCCGTCCCCTCCACACCGCTGCCCGGTTGCGCTCGGGTGACCTGGTCACCGTCACCACCAGCGACGTCATCCAGCGCTACCAGTACCTCTTCGGCGAGTGGGAGCCGAACCTGAGCGCCTTCCTGCGCGACCGCCTGCGGCCCGGGGACACCTTCGTCGACGTCGGGGCCCACCGTGGTGCGTTCAGCCTCCTGGCCTCCCATGCAGTCGGACCGACCGGCCGAGTCGTCGCCATCGAGCCCACCCCGCAGTTCCATGACGACCTCACCAGCGCGGCCACCGCCAACCACCGGGTCAACATCCGCACCGTCCGCGCCGCCGCCTCCGACCTCACCGGCACGCTGACCCTCTACCTGGAGGACCCGGCCAACCTCGGTCACACCACCGCCATCCGGCCCCGCCACGTCCACACCACCTTCCAGGTGCCGGCCGCACCGCTCACCGAACTCCTCGGCCAGGCCGAACTCGACACCGCCCGAGTCATCAAGATCGACGTCGAGGGTGCCGAGGCGGCGGCGGTCAGGGGACTGCTGCCCGCGCTGCCGCACCTGCGCGAGGACGTCGAGCTGGTCGTGGAAGTCACCCCCAAGCTCCTGGCCAAGCAGGGCGAGAGCGCCGCCGGCATCATCGAAGCCCTGCGCGAGCACGGCTTCCACTCGTACACGCTCACCAACGACTACGACCCGGCCAGCTACCCCCAGGCCATGCGCCGACCGCAGCCGCCTGTCCGGTGCACGAAGACCCCGGAGCAGATGACCGACCTGGTCTTCTCGCGCACCAACGCCGACCGCCTCACCATCGGGCGCTGAGAGCACCCACTCGTCCCAGCAGCGGGGGCCCGATCCGCGCCTCCCACCTGGACCACTGAATCCTCCGGCACGTTGACAAGGAGTGGGCACCGTGACGAACACCAGCGTGATGAACAGCCGCAACGCGGTCTGCGTCATCGTCCACGACCAGGAGACCGACACGATCGCTGCCGTGCTCTACGCCGCCCGGAACTGGTCCTTGCAGCCGTCATGGACCGTCCCCGGCGGCAAGGCCGAGCCCGGCGAAGCCCTCGACGAAGCCGCCGCCCGCGAGCTCAAGGAGGAGACCGGCCTGCTCGTCGACCCGGCCGATCTTGTACTCGTCCACGTCATCCACATCGAGCAGGGCTTCGACCAGGCCGGGCAGTTCGTCCTCTTCGTCTTCGCCACCGACACGTGGACCGGCGAACTGACCAACACCGAGCCGGAAAAGCACCTGGCTGCCCAGTGGGTCGCCGTAGACCGCCTTCCCGAGCCCGCGTTTCCGACCGCCAGGCAGGCCCTGGTTGCGTACCGGAATGGAGGCCCCTCCTTCTCCCGCTACGGATGGCCTTCCACCACGGCGTGATAGGCGGGCGCAAGGACGGTTGCTGCTAGGCGGTCCCTCTGCCTGTATGGGAGTTGCGCGTCGAAAAGTGAGTCCGCCGACTGTCAGCGGCACCGTTTGGGCGGCGGCCGGGATGGTTCCCGGCCGCCGCAGGCGACATCAAACCGACATCTCAGCAGGGCCGTTAGCCCGTGAGCAGGCTGGGGGTCAGCTGTGCTGGTGTACCTCCTTGGCCTGGGCTTCGAGGGCGATGAGGCGGTCGGCGAGGTCGCGTGCCGCAGGGGTGAGGCCGTCGAGAACCTGGTGGGTATGGAGGCTGTCGGGGTCGCGGGCAAGGTTCTGGAGGGTGGTCCAGCGCTCGGCGATGGCGGTCAGACGCTGCTGGTCCTGACGGATGGCTTCCTGTCGTTCGCCAAGGGTGGCGGTGGCGGCGTCGAGGGTGAGGTGGCCTTCGGTGACCTGGACGGCGAGGTCGGGTGCGTGCCGGAGGAGGTTGGCGTGCTTGGCCTGGCTGGCTTCGGCCTCGGCCTTGCGCTGGCGGGCGATGTCGGCGGCGGCGTCGAGCGGGAGCTTGCCGTCGCGGACCTTCTCGGCGAGGTCGGCGGCGTGCTTGAGGACGGTGTTGGCGAGGGAGAGCCGCGTGCGGCTGAACTGGTGGAGCTTGGCGTGGGTGCGCAGGGAGTGTCCCGAGACTGAAAGGAACATCGCGTGGACCATGGCGCGCTGGCCCTCGCTGAGGTGCCGGCGGCGCAGGTTGGAGCTGAGGATGTACTCGTTCTGGTCGGTGCCGGTGTAGGCGGTGAAGCGGGGTTCGATGCCGGCGAGTTCGCAGGCGGCGAGGCGGTTGCGGCCGTCGAGGAGGACACCGTCGGGGTCGAGGACGATCGGCATCAGCAGGCCGGACTCCTTGATGTCCTGGGCGAGGTCGTGCAGCTCGTGCTCGGGGAGCATCGGGTACTGGGCGGCGGACGGGTGGATCTTCAAAAACGGTTTCCTTACTTGGTGGAGTGCCGGGGCACCGGGTCGGTGCCCCGGCGTGATGTCGGCCGGGTGGCCGGGGTGTGCTCAGCGGGTCCGGCGCTGCGGAGTTCCGGCCGGTGCGGTGGGCGGGGTGGCCGGGCTGGTCGGGCCCGTCGGCGCGGCGGCCAGCCCGGGGGACTTCGCGGCGGCTGCGCGCAGGCGGGCGGCTTCGGCGGCGGGGTTGGGGGCGGGGTTGCGGCCGGTGTGCTGGATCCGGCCGAGGAGGACCTTGGCGGGAAGGCGGGCGGTGATGAGTTCGCGGCGGGCGGTGGCCTCCTGGAGGAGCTGGCGGGGCTGGTGGCCGAGGGCCTGGGCGTCGGCGAGGACGGTGGCGAGGGCGGGCCAGTTGGGGTCGGCGAGGATCCGCGCCGCGTGGTCCGGGAGAGCGGAGCGGACGTCGCCGGCGAGGGTGTTGGTGATCTCCTTGGTCGGTTGGCGGTGGGTGAGGGCAGCGAGGTGGTCGGCGGCGGCCTGGTCGTAGGCGGCTTGCAGGTGTTGGACCGTCTGCTGGGCGGCCTGGGCCTGCTGGGAGTGGCCGCGCGCCTGGTGCCAGCGACTGGTGAGGATCGCCGCCCATACGAGAGCCGCGATCATGACGGTGAGGGCGCTGCCGTCGGGCCCGTCGCCGGCCTTGAGGACATCGCGGGCGGCCTGGCGCAGGGCGGCGGCGGCCTGGTGGTCGGCGCGGACCTGGGAGCGCTGGGCGCGGGCGAAGGCCCGGGTGGCGGCTCGCAGTTCAGCGCGCAGCTCGGCAGGCGCCTGCTGGGCGGTGGCGTTGATGATGTCGCCCAGTGCGGTGATCTGCGCCTGCGCCAGCGCGCCGTCCCCATCGCCGCCGCTGGCGGTGTCGTCGCCGAGGTGGGTGTGGAGGGTGTCGAGGGTGTCGGTGGTGCGCTGCCAGCTGGTGGAGGGCCGGTTGCGCCGGGCGGTGGGGTGCTCCTCCGGTGCGGTGGTGGCGAGGCGGGCCTGGAGCTTGGGGAGGGAGAGGTCGGGTGCGATCTTGCCGCCGGGGATGTAGATCTGCTCGCCAGCCTTGTTCACGTCGCCGGGGCGGCCGACGGAGTAGCCCTGGAGGTCTCCGGAGGGCAGGCGGCGGGGCTTGACCTCGACGCCGTCTGCCTGCAGGTAGGCGAGGAGTTCCTCCACGTTGGAGGCGTGGGGGATGGCGTCGCGGATGCGTTCCTGCAGCCATGCCCGGCTGGTCTGCTGCCAGCCGAGCCGGTAGGCCTTGTGCATCTCGGCCTGGGTGGGCCGACGCTCGCCGGTCCGGTCACCGGTGGGGACCTGGTGGAGGCCGAGCTCCTTCTCGATGGCGCGGGCTTCGGCCTGGGCGCGGATGCCGCTGTTGTGGAGCTTGGGGCGGCGGCCGTCCTCGCGGACGGTGGTGGCGAGGATGTGGATGTGGTCGTCGGCGTGGCGTACGGCGATCCAGCGGCAGCCGTGGGGGTCGCCGTCGGGGGCGATGCCGGCGGCGTGGACGATGCGGCGGGCGGCCTCGCCCCATTCGGCGTCGGATAGGTAGCGGTCGGTCTTGGCGGCGCGCACGGGGCAGTGCCAGACGTGGTCGGTGATCTTGCGGCCGAAGCCGCTGTTGCGCAGGTTCACCGGCTCATCCAGGAATCGGGCGAGCTGGGTGAGGGTGGCGTCCGGGTCGCGGCCGGGATCGCGGAGGCCGAGCGGGCTGAAGGAGGCGACGATGTGCGGGTCGGTGTGCTCGTCGTGGCGGCCGGGGCCGTAGAGGTAGGCGAGCAGGCCGCGGGTGTTGTGGCCGGGGTCCTTGATGGAGGGGATCACGCTCCCATGCCTCCTTCGGGGCTGGTCGGGGACGGGCTGGTGGGGATGAGCAGGGCCTCGGCGATGGCAGTGAGTAGGAGCCACAGCTGCTCGAGGCGCTCGCGAATGTCGGGTTCGATGCGGTCGTCGCGGTGGAGCACGTGGACCATCTGGTTGATGTTGTTGCCGACGGCGTTGATCTCCCGGCGTATCTCGGCCCGGAACTCCTGCTGGGCCAGGCGGTCGGTGTGCAGGGGCAGGTCGACGGTGAACTCACCCCGGATGAACGCCAGCGAGATGTCGCCGACGTATCCGGAAATCGTGTTCCCGTATCCGTGGCGGTCGGCGGCGTCCAGCAGTTCGGCGTGTTCCGGTTCGGTGTAGCTGACCGGTCCGACCCGCTCTGTGCGGCGGGTTCCGGTGTGCTTCCGGTTCTTGCCCTGGGGCAATGGCTGGGCGCCTTCGGGGGCGTTCAGTTTCGGGACGTCGAGGGCGGCGGTGTTCGCGTGCAGGAACGCGTCACGGGCGGCGCGGATGCTCTCGTCATCGACGGCGGTGGGCGGCTCGGCGTTCGGCTGGTCGGCGCGGACGCGGGCGAGGATGTCGAGCTGCAGCGCGGCGATCTTGTCCGGGTCCAGGCCGCCCTCGGCCTGGACCTCCCAGCCCGGCGCGCCCTCGCGCCGGGCTTCCTCCGCCACCCCTGGGGCGGAGGACCCCAGACCCGCACGAAGTGTCGGAGACTGGGTACAACTGGCTCCGCCAGGAGCCGAGTTACCGAACGCGCGGAGCAGACGGTCGATCAGCCTACCGCCCTTGGCGCCCTCCTCGGGCACGGTACGGGCGGGAGCGCGGCGGGGCTGAGGGGCGGGCAAGAAGTCCTCCGGATTTCCTGTCGGGGCGGGCGGGTGCAGGCGCGGAGTGCATGCGGCGTGCGGGGTGATGGTCGGGCAGGGAGTCCGGCTTGGCGGTGCCGGATATCCGGTGTAGAAGGCGGGCTTCGGGACTTCCGGTGTCCCCGCCAACGGCATGCGGGGTGCCGGTGATCACCAGCGCGGAAGAGTGGGCGGCCCGCCCGTTCCGGCAGCGGCCGGTGCTCGGGCGAGCCACGGTGAGCGGCAGGGGCTTCAGGCGGCCGAGAGGCTGGCCGCCTGCGCATCCGCTTGCCTCGTGGCTTGCTCGTCCTTGAAGCGCTGGGTCAGCTTCCCGAGGCGGTCGCTGGCGATCGGCATGCCGGCCTCGCGCAGGGCCGTCTTGATCACGGCCCGGGTAGGGCCGTGCTCTTCGACGGCTGGGCGGACGATCTCGGCCAGTTCGTCCATGGTGGCGGCGGGCCTGCGTCCGGTGCGCTTGGTCCCCACCACCGGTTCCCGGTCACCAGGCTGGACATCGTCGTCGGGGGCGGCGTCCGGCCCGTCGTCGAGCGGGTCGTCGTGGTCCGTTTCCGTGAGCGGAGCTGGTGCGCCCGCTGGGGGAGGAGCAGTGGGCTCGAGGTCTTCGTGGAGCGTGGGCTCGGCCTCGGCGGGTTGCGGCTCGGCGACGACCGTGGTCGAGCTGGCACCGTGCGCGAGAAGGGTGCCGCCGAAGAAGGCGAGGGCGGGCCATCCGGCCACCAGGATCCGCAGCCATGCTGGCACGTGGGCGAGGTCGAGGAGCCCGGCGGTGGCGATGTTCGCACCGAGGGAGGCGGTCAGGGCGATGGCGAACCAGGTCCAGGCGGTGCCGGCCGGGCGTCCGGTGGAGCGCAGGTTGCGCATGCGGTGCCAGGCGGCGACGAGCAGTAGGTCCACCGAGACGGGGTAGGCCCAGGCTTTCCAGCCGTGTTGTCCGGTGGCTTCGGCGATGTCGTGGAGGTGGGCGAAGGACAGGGCACCCGCGATGGCGGCCTGTACGAGGACGGCGTCCGGGCGGGGAATGCGGCGCGGGTTGGTGGCGGTCATGCGGAAGGTGATCCTCGCGGGTCGGGTCGTGGTGGGTGCGCGCTTGCCGGGGGCGTTTACGCGAACCCCCTTCTAAAGGGGGGTCCGCGCGAAAACGCTCGGGTGCGACAACGGCGTAAACGGTCGCGAAAACGCTTCTACCTGCGGTTTTTCCTGGGAGCGTTTGGCGCGACAACGGGTTGTACGACGGTTGCGGTGGTGGAGGTGCGTGAACGCTCGCGAAAACGCCCTGTTCCCGGTGACGCAGCCGTCGCGGCTGCGACTCGGCGGCTCTCGGCATCGGTCAGTGGAGGCTCGGAGGGCGCCTGTGCGGTGCCGGTGGACGGTGTGGCCGGTACGACGGTCAGCGGGATGGCGGGCTGCTCGACAGCGGCCAGCGGGGCGGCCGTGGTGATGTGGCGGGCGGAGGTGAAGTAGCGGTCCTCCTTGCCGCCGCCGATGCCACCGGCGGAGCCCTTCTCGACCTCGGCGAGCCCGGACTTGACCTGGGTGTTCAGCCGCCGGCGGGCCCGTCCGATGGCTGCGGCATCGGGCTTCTTGTCGCCGGTCATGGCGGTGGCCAGCTGCTTGGCGGTCACGCCGTCCGGTGTCGCGCGCAGGAGTTCGGCGATGTCGATGGTCTCCTCGACGGCGCTGGTGCCCGCCTCGTGGTCGTGGACGATGGTGAGCGGGCCGATCTCACCGGTGACGGTCTTGAGGTGGTGGAGGTTGACGACGGGGTCGCCGGCCTCACCTGCGATGAACAGCACGCTGCCCGCGCCGGAGGTCAGCCAGGTGGAGCCGTACTGGCCGCGCGGGGCGTCCGCGGTGGCCTTGCGCTGGTGGTGCAGCTCCAGGACCTGGATGCCCTCGCGCAGGGCCCGGTTGCGGGCGCTGTTGTAGGCGATGGCGAGGCTGTCGTCGACGAGGGTGCTGACGGCGTCCTTGAGGCTGTCGATGACGATGGTGTCGGCGCCGTGTGCGGTGGCCAGCTCGGCGAGGAGGCCGGGCTCCTTGTCGAGGCTGGTCGGCAGCGGGCCCTCCCAGATGAGGAGGCGTTCGCGGACCAGCTTCTCGTGCTCGGGCCGGACCAGTCGGGCCATGGCTCGGGCGATCTGCTGGGGCCGGTCCATCGCCAGGTACAGGACGCGCTTGCTCTCGGCGACGGGCATGCCGAGCGCCGAGTCTCCCAGGCCGATCCGGGCGAAGATCACCTGGTGGGCGATGGTGGTTTTGCCGACGCCGGGGGCGCCGACGATCATCAGGCTCTCCCCGGCTGCCCACGCGGTTTCCCCGCGGGTGCCCCACAGAGGCTCCTTGTCCGCCCCGGTCTTGGTGACGAAGTCCCAGCCGTCCACCATGAAGCGCGAGAGGCGGCTGTTACCGGAGGCCAGCGCCCGCTCGCGTCCTTCGCGGACCTCGGCATCGAGCGCGCTGCGGATCTCGTCCGGCTGGGCGCCGGGCAGCAGGGCCTGCTGGACGGTCCGGATGCCCGTGGCGTGCAGCTTCCGCAGCTCCGACTCGCGTCGCACGATGGCCGCGTAGTAGTCGGCGTTGTTCGCCGATGGCGGCGCCTCGGCGGCGAGCCGGACCAGGTAGTCCACGCCGCCCACGCGGTCCAGCGCACCGGCGCCTCGAAGTCGGTCGGCGACGGCCACCGCAGCTGTCGGGGCCCCTTCGAAGGCGAGGTCGAGGATCGCGCGCCAGATGGTCTCGTGAGCGGGCCGGTAGAAGTCGCCGGCGTCGAGGATGGCGCGCGCCGCGTCGATGGCGGGCGCGCCCAGCGCCATGCAGGCGCCGACGACCGCCCTCTCGGCATCCAGGTCGTTCGGCGGTGTCCCCTTCGGGAACACCGCGTGGTCGTCGTCGAAGACGGCGTTGGCCGCACCGGAGCTCGACGGCCCGTGTGCCGGGCCCGTAGGCTGGGACATGGATTCCCTCCCGCCGTGCATCAGGCCCTGGCAGGCCGCACAGCGGTTGATCGTCTTGATGGGTGGTCACATAGGGAGCCTTCACGGCCCTCGGTGCGCTAACACCGGGGGCCGCCCTCGTTTCCGGGCTCGCGCGGCCTCTCGTGCTGGCCTGAGTCCGTCAACGTACGCAGAGTAAACACACACCTGCTGTGCTTCGTCAAGGCAGGTGTTGTGTTGCTACGACACGGTGTCTGTGCTGGATGTTGACTTCGCCTGTGTCGTCTCGCTATCGTGCTGCCATGACGAACCCCAAGGACTGGCAGGCCGGCGTGACGGGCCGCGTTGCCGAGGCGGTCCGGCGCTTCCGCGAGGAGCGGGGAATGAGCGCGCAGGACGTCGCTGCGGCCTGCGCGAAGCTGGGCTACCCGATCGCGCGGAACGTCATCGCCAACCTTGAGAACGGCCGGCGTTCTAGCGTCGACGTGGCCGAGGTGCTGGTCCTCGCCAAAGTGCTCGACGTTCCCCCGGTCGTCTTCCTCGTCCCCCTGGGTGAGGTCGGGGAGGTCGAGCTTCTCCCGGGCTTGATGTACTCCACCGGCGAGGCGCTCCAGTGGGTCTGCGGGGAGCAGCCGTTCGATCACGAGCCGACCAATGACCTGGAGCTGCGGTTCAGTGCGATCCGCAATTACAGCGAGACGCTCCGCGGTCTGCAGAAGACGATCAGCAGCTCGG
This sequence comes from Kitasatospora sp. NPDC001539, assembly GCF_040298565.1. NCBI lineage: Bacteria > Bacillati > Actinomycetota > Actinomycetes > Kitasatosporales > Streptomycetaceae > Kitasatospora > Kitasatospora sp. NPDC001539. The sequence continues at coordinate 11,330 of NZ_JBEPAK010000220.1, forward strand.
AGGAGTCCCGCCGAAAAGTCGCCACGGCCCGTGATCCGCAGACCCGCGAGGCCAACGTCAAGCTGGTCAACCAGTTCGACGAGATCATCGGCGACTACTCGCAGGACGTCCAGGACCAGAGATCGACGATGCGCCGGAAGGGCATCACTCCGCCGGCCCTGCCGTCAGAACTTGCCTACCTCGACCTCAGCCACCACGACGACTGGGGGCACGTCTCCGAGGAGACCCCCGACGCGTCCGGCAGCCAGCCTGCTGCGGATGGGGAAATCTAGAGCCGAGTGGCGTGCGCAGGCACCATCTCGCGAGGCTGCCCAGCAAGCAGTAAGAAGCGATTCCCAAACCGAAGGCAGGGTCACGTTTTCGCAGGTGAGGTGTGTGGCCGTCGCTCGGTAGGCATGCTCGGACCGTCGTGTTGGTGC
>NZ_JBEPAK010000221.1:0-11745 GCF_040298565.1 Kitasatospora sp. NPDC001539
GTGCGGAGGCGCGGTAGCCGAGGTGGAGGTCGAGCCGCTCGCCGGGGAAGACGGTCAGGCTGAGCGGGTAGTGGGTGGCCGAGAGGATCCGGGCGCGAGCGCCTGGCGGCTCCGGGCGCCTCAGCGCTCGCGCAGGCCGCGGAAGAACTGCCGCAGGTCGCCGACCAGCAGGTCCGGTGCGTCGTGGGCGGCCCAGTGGCTGCCGCGGTCGAACTCGTTCCACGACACGATGTTGGCGTGGTCGCGCTCGGCGAACTTGCGGACCGGCCGGAAGTCGTAGGCGAAGCTCGCCAGGGCCGTCGGCGCGGTCGTCGGCTCGGTGGGGTGCTCGGTGTGACGGTCCTCGTGGTAGAGCCGGGCCGAGGAGGCGCCGGTGTTGGTGAGCCAGTAGACGGTGGCGATGGTCAGCACCGTGTCCGGGTCCACCGCCGTGCCCAGCAGCTGGCCGATCCAGGCGAGTTGGCCGGCGGGCGAGTCGGCGAGCGCGTGCGCCAGGTTCTGCGGCTTGGTGGCCTGGAGTTCGGCGAAGGCCGACATCTCGGCGTTGAAGGACTGCAGGAACTGCAGCAGCCCCAGCTCCTGCTCCGTCAGGCCGTCGAACTCGCCCGGGGTGCCGTCGGGGAAGGAGAAGAGCTGGTTGACGTGGACGCCGATGACGTTGTCCGGGTTCTGCCGGCCCTGCTCCGGGGCGATGTAGGCCCCCGCGTCGTTGCCGTGCACGCCGTACCGCTCGTAGCCGAGCCGGCGCATCAGCTCCGCCCAGGCGGCGGCGATGCGGTGCCGGTTCCACCCCGCCTCGCGGGTGGGTCCGGAGAACCCGAACCCGGGGATGTCGGGGATGACGACGTGGAACGCCTCCGCCGGGTCGGCGGGGTCGGTGAGCTCGTCGATCAGGCCGACGTACTCCACGAAGGTGTTCGGCCAGCCGTGGGTGAGGATCAGCGGGGTGGCGTCCTCGTGCGGGGAGCGGACGTGCACGAAGTGGACGTTCTGGCCGTCGATCTCGGTGGTGAACTGCGGGTACTTGTTGAGCCGCACCTCCTGCTCGCGCCAGTCGTAGGTGGTGCGCCAGCGTTCGACGAGGTCCTTGACGTACGACAGGGGTACGCCGCGCTCCCAGCCGGGTTGCACCGGGCCGGTCGGCGCCGCGTCCGGGTCGACGGGCAGTTCGTCGGTCCAGCGGGTGCGGGCCAGGCGGTCGTGGAGGTCGTCGAGGTCGGCCTGCGGGATGTCGATCCGGAAGGGCTTGATCTCAGTCATGCGGAACAGCCTCTCGTAACGTGTGGTGCGCGTGGTACGGGTTTTGCGGATTCCGGGCGGGACGCGTCAGTCACCGTGGCGTGCGGGCAGGAGGAACACCAGCACCGTCGCGGCGATCGCCGCGACCATGGTTGCGACGGACGCCGTGGCGAGGGCGTGGCCGGCTGCGTGGGCCCGGTCGGCGGCGGGGCTGCCGAGGGCGGCGAAGAACACCGCGCCGATCGCCGCGACACCGAGCGCGCCGCCGATCTGCTGGGCCGTCGACAGCACGCCGGAGGCGGTGCCCGCGTCCTCGGGTGCGATCCGCGCCAGGACGACGTTCATCGCCGGGGTGATGAGCAGTCCGCCGCCGACGCTCTGCAGCATCAGGGTGGGAATGACCACGGCGGGCTCGAACGGGGCACCGCCGAACAGCACGATCGCCGTGGCGGCGTACCCGACGACCAGGACCACCGCGCCGGCCTCCAGGACGCGCCGGCCGTGCCGGGGCACCAGCCTGCTGGCGATCATGCTGAAGCTGAAGAACATGACCGCCGCCGGGGTGTACACGAGCCCCGCGCCGAGCGCGGACAGTCCGAGGCCGTCCTGGAGGGAGATCGACAGCACCAGGTAGTAGGAGGTCACGACGGTGTAGACGACGAGGACCAGGAGGATGCCGACCCCGAAGGAGCGGGTGCGGAACAGCGACATCCGCACCAGGGGGTCGCCTCCCCGCGCACCGGTCCGCCGTTCGATCGCCACGAAGGCGGCCAGGGCGAGACCGCTGCCGGCCAGACACAGCCAGGTCCAGGCCGGCCAGCCCTCCTGCCGGCCCTGGATGAGCGGGAAGGCGAGCAGGAACAGGGCGAGGCTGAGGACGAGGACACCCGGGACGTCGAGCCGGCGGGCGCCGACCGCCCGGGACTCGGGCAGCCGCCGGGCGGCCAGCCAGATCGTCGCCACTCCGATCGGGACGTTGATCCAGAACACCGGCCGCCAGGAGGAGCCGAAGAGGTCGGCGCCGATCAGCAGCCCGCCCACGAGCTGTCCGCTGATCGTGGCGACGCCCATCACGACGCCGAGCACGCCGAAGACGCGGTGGCGGCTCGCGGCGGGGACCAGGACGGTGACGGCGGCGAAGGTCTGGGGCAGCATCACCGCCGCCCCGAGGCCCTGCACCAGGCGGGCGACGATGAGGACGAGGGCGCCCGGTGCCGCCGCGCAGGCCACGGACGCCAGGGTGAACACGGCCATCCCGGTGACGAACATGCGCCGGCGCCCGAACAGGTCCCCCAGCCGGCCCCCGGTGATCAGGAGCACGGCGTACGTGAGTTGGTACCCGGCCAGGATCCACTCCAACTCCCCGGCGGAGGCGTTGAGTCCGGCCTGGATCGAGGGCCCGGCGACGATGACGATGAACGCGTCCAGGATGGCCATGAAGGCGCCGACCAGGACAACGGACACGGCGGACCAGGGCACGGCGGCGGGCGCCGCACGCTCGGCGGCGGGCAGGTCCGCAGGCGTTTCCGTACGGCTCATGACCGGCTCCCCCGGGCACCGGCCGCACCGGCCGCAGCTGCCAGCGCCTTGACGACCTCGGCGGCCAGGACGGCCTGGCCCGCCGCGGCGAAGTGGATGCCGTCCGCGCTCAGCAGGTCGGGGCGGTCGTTGACCGGGTGGTCCCACATGTCGACCAGAACGGCCCCGAAGGCGCGGGACAGCTCCCGGGTGACGGCGTTGAGCGTCCGGATCCTGTGGTCCCAGTCCGGCACGGCCGGCAGGCGGAACGCCCGGCCCAGCGTGAAGACGGTCAGCCGGGCACCGGTGGACGCGGCGACCTCGAAGACGCGCCGCAGGTCGCGTTCGATCCGCGCGTAGTCGGGTTCGGCGCGGAACAGGTCGTTGGCGCCGCACGGCACGTGGACCAGGTCCGGCCGGAACCCGGCGAGCCGCGGCGCCTGGTCCGCCAGCGTCCGGGCGGTCGTCGCACCGACCTCGGCGGTGTTCCCGTAGGCGAGGTCGGGGTGGACCCGGCGCAGGGCGCGGACGACGCGGTCGGCCCAGCCGCCGGAGGCGTAGCCGGGGCGCGGGTCGCCCGTCCCGGCCGAGAGGCTGTCGCCGATGACGGCGAACCGGCGCCAGGGGGCGTCGGCGAGCAGCGCGGCGGCGCGGTCGGGTGGCAGGCAGTAGGGGTCTGAATCCTCGGTCAGGGGTAACGTCGTTCCAGTCACACAGAAACCATACGACCGGTCGTACGTATTGTTCAAGCATGGCAGGATGGCCCCATGAACGACCTTCCGATGGACGAGGCTCCCGAACGCGCCGACCTCCGCCTGGTCCGCGGCGACCGGACCCGCAGGGCGATCAGCCGCCACGCCGTCGACGTGGCCTCCCTGGAAGGGCTGTCCGGGCTGAGCATCGGACGCCTGGCCACCGACCTGGGCCTGAGCAAGAGCGGCGTGCAGACCCTCTTCGGGACGAAGGAGAAACTCCAACTCGCCACCGTCGAAGCCGCCCGGGAGGCCTTCCTGGACGAGGTGGTGCGCCCGGTACCGGCCGACCCCGGGGGCGCCGAGCGGCTGCGCGCCCTGACCGAGCACTGGATCGGCTACGCGAGCGCGCCGCTCTTCCCGGGCGGCTGCTTCTGGGCGGCGAGCCTTCCCGACTTCGACAGCCGCCCCGGGGCGGTCCGCGACGCCCTGGCCCGGCAGCGCAGGGACTGGCTGGCCCTGCTCGCCGGCGAGGTGCGCCGCGGTGTCGAGGCCGGGCAGATCAGGGAGATCGACCCCGAGCTCGCCGCATTCCAGATCGACGCCGCCCTCTCCGCGGCCAACACCGCCCTGCGGCTCGGCGAGGCCGGGGCCGCGGACCTGGCGCGGCGGGCCGTCGACGGCTTGCTGGCCCGGAGCTGAGGCGTCGACCCCGCAGGGCCGGCCCCCGGCCACCGGACACCCCGCCGAGGCCGGTGAATCGGGCCCGCGGCCGGGGGCTCAGGCCCGATGTCGGGGGCTCACGCCCGGGCCGGGTGTCCAGGCCCGGGACGCAGGCGGTGTCGAGGCGTCAGGCGGCGGTGCCGGAACGCCGGCGGTGCTCGTCGAGGGCCTGCCACACCTTGTCGCGCAGGAACGGCGTCTCGGTGAAGCGGATGCCGGTCGCGTCGCGCAGCGCGTTGGCGAAGGCGGGCGGCACCGGGTTGAACGGGCTCTCCGACATCGACTTCGCGCCGAGCGGCCCTATGGCGTCCGAGGTGTCGGTGAAGTGCACCTCGGTGCGGGGCATGTCCGCGAACGCGGGCAGCCGGTAGCGGCGGAAGGCCGCGGTGGTGACCTCGCCGCGTCCGTCGACCAGCACCTGCTCGAACAGCGTGGCGCCGAGGGCCTGGGCGACCCCGCCCTCGACCTGGCCGCGGCACTGCAGCGGGTTCATCACCTTCCCGGCGTCGGCGCCGTGGACGCTGCGCAGGATGCGGATCTCGCCGGTGTCCGGATCGACGGCGATCCGGAACCACTGGGAGTTGAAGGCGATCGAGCGCGGCGAGCCGCCGAAGTGGCCGTCGGCGCTGAGCTCCACTCCCCTGGCGCGGGCGGCTTCGAAGACCTCCTTGAGCGTCACCAGCCGCCCGCCGCCCTCCACCGCGCCGGCGGTGAGCCGCAGCGGACCGCGCGGGGTGCGGGCGTACTCCGCGGTGAAGCCGAGGATCCGCTCGGCGAGCGCGGTGGCCGCTCTCAGCACGGCCTTGCCGGCGACGACCGTGCCGGCCGAGCCGAAGGCACCGGTGTCGTGCCGGACGACGTCGGTGTCGGACTGCCGGACGACGACCCGCTCGACCGTGGTGCCGAGGGCCCCGGCGGCGATCTGCTGGTGCACCGTGGTGGTGCCGTTGCCGAACTCCGCGGTGCCCACCGCGATGTCGTAGCTGCCGTCCTCCAGCAGCTTCACGGTGGCGTCGGCGATGTGGCCGCCGGGCGGCCCGCAGGCGATCGCCGCCATGGCGAAGCCCTGGCCCACCAGCCAGCCCTCGGGGGCCAGTTCGGCGCTGGTGTCGTCGGCGAGGGCGTTGCGCACCACGCCCAGGCACTGGTCCAGGCCGTAGCTGGCGATCCGCAGGTCCTCCTCCTCGCCGAGCGGGCCCTGCATGTGCTCGCCGGGGCCGATGACGTTCCGCTCGCGCAGCACGAGCGGGTCGATCCCGAGGCACCGGGCGAGCTCGTCCATCGCCGACTCCAGGGCGAAGGTGACCTGGCCGAGGCCGTAACCGCGGAAGGCCCCGGCGGGCACGGCGTTGGTGTAGACGGAGTAGGCGTCGACCTTCTTGTGCGGCGCCCGGTAGACGCCCATCGACTCGCCGATGCTGTGGAACATCACCGCCGGTCCGTGGTTGCCGTACGCCCCGGTGTCGGCGACGACCCTGAACTGGACGGCCGTCAGCGTCCCGTCGCGCTTGGCTCCGAGCTTGACGGTGATCCGGAACGGGTGGCGGGTGGTGGCACCGTAGAACTGCTCGGCCCGGGTGAACTCCAGCTTCACCGGCCGGTGCAGCCGCAGCGCCGCGAGCACCGCGATGTCCTCGGTGAGCATCTCCTGCTTGCCGCCGAAGCCGCCGCCGACCCGGCCCGCCACCACCCGCACCCTCTCCATCGGCAGGTCGTAGAGGTCGCACAGCGCCCTGCGGGTGAGGAACGGCACCTGGGTGGAGGTGCGGACCACGAGCCTGCGCCCGGCCGGCAGTCCGGTGGCCCCGGAGCCGTCCTCGGGCCCGGACCCGGCGCCGGAACCAGCACCGGAACCGGACCCCGGCCCGGCACCCGACCCCGGCTCGGCACCCGGCCCGGGCTCCGCCCCGGCGGCCGCCCCGGCCCCGGCCGCGGTCTCCTCGAAGTAGACGACGCAGCCGTGGGTCTCCAGACTGGCGTGCTGCACCCGCTGGGTGCGGAAGGTCTCCTGGTAGACGACGTCCGCCTCGGCGAACCCCTGCGCGACGTCGCCGAGTTCGCCGTGCGCCTCACCGCAGACGTTGTTCTCCGCCCGGGCGATCCGCGACTCCGGGCCCTTCGGGTGGATCACCGGGGCGCCCGGCGCCATCGCCTCCTCCGGGTCGAGGACGTACGGGAGTTCCTCGTACTCGACGACGATCCGCCGGCAGCCCTCCTCGGCGGCGCCCTCGCTCTCGGCGACCACGGCGGCGACCCGCTGGCCGACGAAGCGGACCACGTCGTCCAGCACCCGGGTGTCGTCCGGGTCCTCGGTGGGGTGCTCGTGCCGGGCCGAGGAGTACAGCTTGCCCGGGGCGTCCTCGTGGGTGAACACGGCGACCACCCCGGGCACCCGCAGGGCCGCCGAGGTGTCGACGGCGACGATCCGCGCGTGCGGGTGCGGGGAGCGCAGCAGCTTCATGTGCAGCAGTCCCTCGACCTCGAGGTCGAAGGTGTAGCGGGCGGTGCCGGTCACCACCTGCGGCCCGGCGGGCGCCCCGACGCTGCGGCCCACGGCCTGTCCGGCGCACGGCGATTCGGTGTGCTTGACGCCCCGGATCGCGTCCTCGATCGCCCGGTAGCCGGTGCAGCGGCACAGGTTGCCCTTCAACGCCCTGGGCAGATCGGCGCGTTCGAATGCGTCGAAGGCCGCGGCGGAGGTGGTCATCAGCATGCCGGCCGTGCAGAAGCCGCACTGGAAGCCCTGGGCGTCCAGGAACCGCTGCTGCATCGGGTGGAGTTCGCCGTCCCGGGCCAGCCCCTCCACGGTGGTGACCGAGCGGCCCTCGGCGCGCAGGGCCGGGTAGAGGCAGCTGTGGACCGGATCGCCGTCCACCTGGACGGTGCAGGCGCCGCAGTCGCCCGCGTCGCAGCCCTTCTTCACCCCGAACCAGCCCCGCTCGCGCAGGTAGGTGCGCAGGCACTGCCCGGGCCTCGGTTCGGCGTCGAAGTCCTCGCCGTTGACGTTGATCCTGAAGCTCATCGCCCGGCCTCGCCGAGCAGCTCGCGGCGGATCTCCTCGGCGAACCGGTGCGTCATGTGCCGGCGCCAGGCGGGGAGTCCGTGGATGTCGTCGAAGTACTCCTCGGGCCGGACGCCGTGGGTGACCGCCTCGCGCACCGCGTCCGCGTTCGGCGGCACCGCGAAGCGCAGTTGGATCGGCCGGACGGTCGAGGCCGTGATCGTCAGCGCCAGCTCGCCGTCGATCGGGTCCCGGGTGCCGATCAGCAGGGCGCCGGAGCGGCCGAGCCCGTAGAGCGAGGCCTGCCGGAAGGCCGTGCGGCACGCCAGCGCCCGGGCGGGCAGGGTGACCGAGCGCAGCAGCTCGCCCGGCCGCAGGACCTGGACGCCCGCGCCGGTCACGAAGTCCTTCACCGGCACCCGGCGAGCCGCGCCGCTCTGCGACAGCAGGGTGCACACACCGTCCAGCGCGGCGGTCAGCGAGATCATCGGCCCGGCCGGCAGCCCGTTGCACAGGTTGCCGCCGACGGTGGCCATGTTCCAGATCTTCCAGGACGCCAGGAACGCCCGGCAGCACTGCTCGAACAGCGGCGCGGCCGGCAGCTCCGCCTCCCGGGCGAAGCGGGAGAGCTGGGCGATCGTGCAGGTCGCCGCGATCTCCAGGTCCCCCGCCGCGGTCGTCCGCACCGGCTCCCAGCCCATCCGGCTCAGGTCGACCAGCCGGCGCAGGTGCGGCTGCGGCTCGGAGAACAGGTACGTCCCGCCGCCGAGCCAGGCGTCCCCCGGCCGCCAGGTGTCGCGACGCCGCGCGTCACGCAGCTCCACCACCGTGTTCAGGTCCACGTCCAACCACCGTCCTCGACCGTTCAGTGCGGCCATTGAAGCAACGGCCGCACACCCGAACGAGTAGGCTCGGACACCAGTCCGGGTGATCCGGACTGGATGATCGACCAGACGGCTCGGCCGCCCACGGGCAGCGGCGCTACGGGGCCGGCTTCCAGAGCGTGAGCAGGACGCTGTACGCCGGAGGATCGTACGGCGCCCCGGTCGGCTTCACGTCGGTGATCTTGAGCATCGCGAGGTTGCCCTTGTCGGTGACGGTGCAGAGCACGTCGCCCTTCTTCAGGGCCTTCTGGTCGATCAGCGCCGTGTTGCTGAGCTCCGCGGGCAGCGGGGCGGTGTCCACCGACTGACGGCACTGCTCCGGCGACGTCCCCGGGCTCTTGGCCATGGCGGTGCGGAAGTGCATCCACTGGAGGAGGTAGGAGAACTCGGCGTCGTGGTCGCTGACGTCTCCGTTCGGCACGACCTTGGGCACGTCCAGGTCGACGGTGATGATCGCGCCGGTCACCGGCGGCCCGATCAGCAGCGGGCGGTCGGTGAAGACCGGCTCGTAGCCGCGCTTGGGAGTCGCGGTGGCGGACGCCGTGACCGGCGGGGCGTCGGAGGGCTGCCTGCTGGGGGTGAGGGAGGGGGTCGCGGTCGCGCTCGCGGGGGCGGGCGGGTTCGCCACCGGCGCGCCGGTGGCCGCGGAGGTTCCGGCCTTGTCGTCGCCGGACACGAGCCAGGCCGTGGCGGCGGCCACCACCGCCAGGGCGGCCACGAGGGCGACGGCCAGCGGCGCCCGTCGACGCGGCGGCCGGGCCGCCGCCGTGGGCGCCTGCGGCGGCGCCGCCGGGGGCGGGGGTGCGGTGTGGGTGGGCGCACTGTGCACGCCGCCGCCCGGGTGGGCCGACACCTGGGTGGGCACGTAGGTGGGCACGCCGGCTCCGGTCCCGGCCGCCGGTGCGGGCTCCGTTGCTGGTGCGGGCTCCGCCGCCAGCAGGCGCGCCGCCTCCCGCTCGCGCTCGGCCACGGCCGCGGCGAGCGGGGCCGGAAGCCAGCCCTCGCCCGGCTGCGGGGCGCGGCCCGAGGCGCGCTCGCACAGCTCCGCCAGCTCGGTCGGCGTCGGCCGGGCCGCCGGATCGGCGGCGAGCATGCGCTCCAGCAGGGGCCGCAACTCCTCCGGATACCCCGTCAGGTCCGGCGGCCGCAGCTCGGTGTTGGCGATCTGGGTGGCCACCGTCAGCATGCCGCCCGAGCCGTACGGGTGCCGGCCGGTGGCCGCGACGGCGGCGATCAGCCCGAGCGAGAACACGTCGGCGGCCGGCGTGATCTCGGCCCCCGTTCCGTGCTCGGGCGACATGAACTGCGGGGTGCCGATGAAGCCACCGCTCCGGGTGAGCTGGGTGGCCTCGGCGGCGCGCGCGATCCCGAAGTCGATCACCCACGGGCCGTTCGCGCCGAGCAGGATGTTGGACGGCTTGAGGTCCCGGTGGACGACCCCGGCGGCGTGCACGGACGCCAGCCCGCGGGCCACGCAGCCGACGAGCTGCAGCGCCACGGGCACCGGCAGCGGGCCGTACGCCGCCAGCGCCTCGTCCAGCGGCAGCCCCGGCACGTACGCGCTCGCCAGCCACGGCCGGGCCCCGCTCACGTCGTGGTCCAGCACCGGCACCAGGTGGTAGCCCCGGACCTGCTGCGCCGCACGCACCTCCTGCTGGAACCGGCGCAGGAACTCCGCGTCCCCCGCGAACTCCCGGCGGATCACCTTCAGGGCCACCGGCTGGTTCCCCCGCGTCCGCGACAGGTACACCGACCCCATGCCGCCCTCGCCGATCCTCGCGAGCAGCCGGTACCCGGCGATCTCCTGCGGTTCGTCCGTTCCGAGCGCACTCAGCGCAGCACTGTTCCCACTGATGGGACCCACCCCCGATCACGATGAAGATCAACAATAACCGCCGGTCGCAGCGAGTCGGGAATCGAGGCCCCGCACGGCCCGGGCGCGGACGCCGCGGGTGGAGTGATGTTCCGTCAGATACCGACCATCGAGAGGAAGTCAGGATGGCCGGAAGCCTGGCGGCGCCCGTCGACCGCCCCCTAGGGTGTCCGCATGGAGCTGGTCGTCTTGGTCTTCCTAGCCGCCGTGATCCTCGCCGCCGCCACGCTGCTCCGGGCCGTCTTCAGAGGGAACGAACGGCGCCGGCAGTCCCCCGGCTCCGCCCCGGCGTCGAGCACACCGCCTGCACCGACCGCACCGGCCGCGCCCGTCGCTCCTGCCCCACCTGTCGCTCCTGCCGCGTCGGCCCCGACCGTCGCCCACCACCCGATGCGCCACGGAGAGGCGCGGACGATCGGCGGCTACCACCTGCTCGGCCGGATCGGCTCCGGCGGGATGGGCACGGTGTACCTGGCCCGGCGGGAGGGCGCGGCGACACAGGTGGCGCTGAAGACCATCAACCCCGAACTCCTCGACGAAGCCGAGCTGTTGCGCCGCTTCGAGCGTGAGGCGGAGGTCCTGGGCATGGTCCCCGGCGCCTACACCGCCCGGGTGCTCGACGGCGGGGTGGACGACGGACGGCCGTACCTGGTGATGGAGCTGTTGGACGGCAGGCCCCTGGACGCCCACCTTCGCGAGCACGGCCCGATCCGCTCCCCCGAGGCGCTGCGCGCCCTGGCCCTCGCGCTGGCCGTGGCCCTGTCCGGGGTGCACCGGCTCGGCCTGATCCACCGGGACCTCAAGCCGGCCAACATCATGCTGACCACGGCGGGTCCCCGTCTGCTCGACTTCGGCATCGCCGCCCTGGTGGACGGCACCAGGCTCACGGCGGTCGGCGGTGGGCCCGGCACCCTGACCTACATGGCGCCCGAGCAGTTCGGCGACGAGCGGGTCGGCACGGCCGCGGACGTCTGGGCCTGGGCCTGCTGCGTGGTCTGCGCGGCGCACGGCGCCAGCCCGTTCGCGGCGACCAGCACCGCCGCGGTGATCCGGCGGATCGTCGACACCGGCCCGGAGCCCGCCGCCCTCGCCGCCGTCCGGGACCTGGATCCGGCCCTGGCCGCCGTCGTCGTGGGCGCGCTCTCCCCCGACCCGGCGGGCCGCCCCTCGGACGGCGCGGCCCTGCTGGAGGCGCTGACCGCCCGTCCGTCCCCGGGCGCCGTGCGGGACGAGATCACCCGGGGCTGGCGCACCCTGGCCCTCTGACCGGGAAGCTGGACCGGCACCGCCCCCCGCCGCGCTACCTGCGACGGACCATGGCCTGCGGCAGGCGGCCGTCGTTCCAGTAGCCGTCCAGGACGGTCAGCAGGGCCTCGGGATCGCGCATCAGCTCGGGCACCCGGTCGCCGTACGCGTCCGCCAGCGGGTCGCGGTCGACGGTGCGGCGCTCCGCGGACGTGAAGGACGAGGAGTAGGCGTGGCAGGCGGGGCACCACAGGTAGTTGATCATCGACGGGGTGTCGCGGCCGAGCTTCTCCCGGTGGTAGGAGCGCAGGCCGAGGTGGCCGCAGACCGGGCAGGTGCGCTCCGTCACGGGCCGGTCCAGCTGGGCGCGCAGCGCCTCGCGGTCGGTCTCGTCGTAGCGGCGGGCCATGGGGTGGGTGACCTTTCTGGTGCAGTGCGGGAAAGCTGTGCGGGAAAGCGGCGGGGGGGGCGGGGGGGGGGGGGCCCCCCCCCCCGCCGCCCCCCCCGCGGGGGGGTGTACGGGCGCGCGGCGGGCCCCGCGCGGGGGGAGCGGTAAGATGTTGGCCCCGC
>NZ_JBEPAK010000222.1:0-11691 GCF_040298565.1 Kitasatospora sp. NPDC001539
TTCGACTGCACCAGGCCGGGCCCGGGCGCCCCGCTCTCCCCCGTCATCTTCAGGATGCGGATCTTGCCGTAGTCCTCGCCCGGATCCGCGTCCACCGCCATGAACGCCGCCAGGTTCGGCCGCTGGTTCGGCACGAAGGTGCTGGTCAGCGAGAAGCTCGCGGCGCTGGTGTTCGGCATCCGCACCGTCACGTAGTACGGCGGCTGGACCTGCTTGGTGTCACTGGTCGGGTCCACCGGGACCTGCCAGATGTCACTGCCGTTGAAGAAGGAGTTGGCGTCGGTCACGTGGTACTGGCCCAGCAGGTCGCGCTGCACCTTGAACATGTCCTGCGGGTAGCGCAGGTGCGGCAGCAGCGACTGCGGGATGTCCGCCTTCGGCTCGACCGTCCCCGGGAAGGCCTTCATCCAGGTCCTCAGCACCGGGTCCTTCTCGTCCCACTGGTAGAGCTTCACCTCGCCGGTGTAGGCGTCCACCGTGGCCTTGACCGAGTTGCGGATGTAGTTGACCTGGTTGGCGACGGTCAGCAGCTCACCACGCTGGTTCGTCAGCGAGTCCTTGGTCGCCGCGCCCAGCGTCGTCTTCGAGGAGAACGGGAAGCCGTCCGACGTGGTGTAGCCGTCCAGCACCCACACCACCCGGCCGTCCTGCACCACCGGGTACGGGTCGGCGTCGATCGACAGCCACGGCGCGACCTTCTCCACCCGCTCCTTCGGCGTCCGGTTGTAGATCACCTTCGCGCCGTCGCTGATCGCCCCCGCGTACAGGATCTGCGGCTCGGCGAAGCGCACCGCGTACGCGGCCCGGGTGAGCGGGTTGCTCAGCGAGACCCCGCTGTCCCCCGTGTACGTGTACTCGGCGTTCTGGCCGGTCTTGGGATCGGTGTAGTCGATCTCCTTGTTCGAGCCGCCGACGATCGAGTACGTCGTCGTCTTCTCGCCGTAGTAGATCCGCTGCTCGTAGTCGCCCAGCGAACCGGTCGCCGGCAGGCCCGACTCGGTGAACACCGGCTGGCCGCGGTCGTCGACCTGGTTGCCCTTGGCGACCACCGCGCCGTAGCCGTGGGTGTACTTGAAGTGGTCGTTGATCCAGTTGCGCTGCACCCCGTTGAGGTCCAGCTCGCGCAGGCCGACCACGCTGTCCTGCTTGCCGTCGCCCGTGCCGTAGCGGTCCACGTCCAGGGTGCTCGGGAACGCGTAGTAGTTGCGCTGCTGCTCCAGCGACTGGAACGTCGGCGACACGATGTTCGGGTCCAGCAGCCGGATGTCCGAGACGGTCTGCGCGTCCGGCTTCAGCGCGTCCGCGTTCGTCGAACCCTGCGGGCTGTACTGCGTCGTCTGCGCGTCCGCGATCCCGTACGCCCGGCGCGTGGCGTCGATGTTCTTCTGGATGTACGGCGTCTCCTTGGCCTGCTCGTTCGGCTTGACCTGGAACTGCTGCACGATCGCCGGGTACAGCCCGCCGATCAGCACCGCCGACAGCACCATCAGCCCCAGCCCGATCAGGGCCGGCGCCCAGGTGCGGCGGATCGGCGTCAGGAAGAACAGCACCGCGCAGATGATCGCCACGAAGAACAGGATCGTCTTGGCCGGCAGGAACGCGTTCGCGTCCACGTAGCGCAGCCCCGTCCACCCCGAAACACCCTTGTACGAGCCGGTCTTCACCGCCAGCGCGTACCGGTCCAGCCAGTACGCCACCGCCTTCAGCAGCACGAACACGCCCAGCAGCACCGCCAGGTGCCCCTGCGCGCCCGCGCTGGCCCGCCGGCCCGGGCCCTGCAGCCGCAGCCCGCCGTACAGGTAGTGCACCAGCGCCGAGGTCAGCAGCGAGACGATCACCGCACTGAACGCGAAGCCCAGCACGAACTCGTAGAACGGCAGGTCGAAGGCGTAGAAAGAGACGTCCATGCCGAACTGGGCGTCCTTCTCACCGAAGGACGTCGCGTTCGTCCACATCAGCCAGGTCCGCCACTGGCCCGACGCCGCCGCGCCCGCCACCAGGCCGATCACCAGCGAGACGCCGATCAGCGCCCACCGCTTGAACGGCGCCAGGCCCGCCCGGTAGCGGTCCAGGCTCTGCTGCTCCACGGACATCGCCGACAGCGGCGGCCGCAGCCGGTGCGCCAGCCACACGTTGAAGCCGACGACCACCGCCATCAGCAGGCCGAAGACCCCGAACAACCCGATCTTCGTCCACAGTTGGGTGGTGAACACCGAGGAGTAGCGCACCGACCTGAACCACAGCCAGTCCGTCCAGAACCCGGCGAACATGACGAACAGCAGGAACAGCACCGCGAGCACGCCCAGGGTCAGCAGGGCGACCCGCGCCCGCCGGGAGGGCGGCCCCACCCTTCGCCGGAAACCCGGCCCTGAGCGTTCCGGCATCTGGAATACCACGGTGGCACCTCAGCTGTGTCGTCTGGGAATCGGTCGGTCGTCAGAGCAACTTAACCAGGCTTCGGCCTAGTTCCCACCGTTAGCAGACGGTTACGACGCTGCTCCCCGACACCGCCGCCACCCTTCCTCCCCATGACCGCGCCCCGCCCCTCGCGCCGCCCGGCCGGGCGCCGCCCGCCCGACCTGTGCGGATGCCGACCGCCCGACCTGTGCGGATGCGGCCCGCCCGACGTGTGAGGATTGAGTCATGTCCGACGCGCCTGATCTGAACAACTCCCCCGACGACGTCTCCAAGCTCCCGGCCGCCACCCCCCTCACCCGGGCCGCGCTGGAGATCGACGAGTACGCCGCCACCCTCGGCTGGGACCTCCCGGCCCGGCTGTTCGCCCTGGTGGACAGCGCCGCCCTGCGCAAGGCCGACCCGAGGATCGCCGAACAGCTCGGCCTCGCCGACGGCGACGAGGCCGGCCTCACCCCGGTCGAGCAGGACGAGATCCCGGCCGGCACCGAGCTCGACAAGTTCCTCGGCACCATCGCCTGGCCCGACTCGGTGGCCGGCTGCGCCCTGGTCGTCGAGCGGCTGATGCTGCCGCCGGGCGCCGAGCAGTCCCGTCCGCGGGGCGCCAGCGACGCCCAGCTCGCCGAGTGGGTGGCCAACCACCCCAAGCGCGAGGAGGTGCGGATCACCGCCGCGGTGCTGCGCGACGGCAAGAAGGAGATCGCCCTGCGGCTGCGCTCCAAGGACAGCGCCCGCGAGGTGCTGACCGGCCCGGACCTGGTGCCCGGGCTGACCGACGCGCTGCTGGCCACCTTCTCGTAGCCGTCGCGCGGCCCGTCCCGGCCGGCCGGGTGGCCGGGGGTGGCCGGGTGGTAGCCGGGTGGCCGCCCGGGCTACTTGGAGCAGGACGGCAGCGCGGAGGTCTGACCGGAGCGGATCTGCTCCAGCGCCTTCAGCGCGCCGTCCAGCGTGTCCGTCTTGACCAGGGTCAGCCCGGACGGCACGTTCTTGCCCGCCTCGGCGCAGTTCGAGGACGGGGTGAGGAAGTACTGGGCTCCGGCGTCCCGGGCGGCGATCAGCTTCATCGATATCCCGCCGATCGGGCCGACCTTGCCGTCGTCGTCGATGGTGCCGGTGCCGGCGACGAACTTGCCTCCGGTGAGGTCGCCGCCGGGGGTGAGCTTGTCGATGATGCCGAGCGAGAACATCAGCCCGGCGCTGGGGCCGCCGACGTCCTGCAGGCCGATGTCGATCTGGAACGGGTAGGTGTGCCGGATCCCGGTGCCGATGCCGACCACCGCGAGGTCGGCGCGCTCGGCCGGGGCCTTCGGGTCGAGGTCCTTGGCCCGTACGGTCGGGACGGTGACGTCGGTCCTGGCCCCCGGGGTGGCGGTGCCGTCGCCCGAGGTGTCCTTGGCCCGCGGCACCACGGTGAAGACCACCGACTCGCCGGGCTTGTGCTTGGTGACGGCGGCGACCACCTGGTCGACCGAGGAGACGGCGGCGCCGTCCACGGCGACGATCTGGTCGCCCGCGTGCAGCCGGCCCTCGGCGGGGGCACCGGCGGTGACCGACTTGACGATCAGCTCGCTGCCGACCGGGATGTTCAGCTGCTTGAGGGCGGCGGTGCGGGCGCTGTCCTCGGAGGAGGCGAACTCCTCGGCGTTCTGCTTCTTGGCGTCGGCGTCCGATTGCCCCTTGGGGTAGACGTTGTCGTGCGGCACCACCAGCACGTCGTCGCGCAGCCAGCCGACCACCGCGTTCACCAGGCTGGGCTCGTACTTGGCCCCGGTCACCTGGACGGTGGTCATGTTGAGGTGCCCGCTCGTGCGGTACGAGTCGTGCCCGGTGATGGTGATCACCGGCTTGCCGCCCTGGTCGCCGAGCGTGTTGTACGTCGGCCCCGGGCTCATCTCCGTGTACGGCACCTTCATCAGCACCGACACGCAGAGCAGCGCTATGAGCAGCAGGGTGGCAGCGAGCATCGTCGCGGAGCGGCGTGGCATGCCTCGACAGTACGGGACGCGGGTGACGCGGTGCCCGCCGGGCTACTGGCCGGAGCGCTCACCGGGGGCGGCGGTGCCCGCGGTGGTGCGTTCCATCGCGGCCATGAAGCGCCGGTGCTCGGCGAGCGAGGCAGGGTCCCCCGTGGCCCGCGGGGTCCGCTGGGCCCAGCCGGCCCAGACGGCGGCGGCCAGGACGGCGACAACCGGAATGATCAGCCAGGCGAGCGCACCCATGTCAGTACTCCCAGCTCGTCGTGTCTATGAGCAGATTAACCATCCCGGCGGACAACGCGGCCGGCGCCGTCCGGGTTACGGGACGGCCGATCGGCTCACTTCCAGGGAGTATCCGGCGCACCCGTCCGGACCCGTTCGGGTGAGACGACGGCGCGCCTGACCCGAGGGACGCGGTGCGTGTGCGGCCGGTTCCGCCGCCGCCCCGCCGGGAGTCATCCGCCGCGGACCGGACGGGGCCGAGCAGAGCGGGACGCCGAGCCGGGGCCGAGAGGGACCCGAGCGGGGGACCGAGCGGGGACGGCAGGGAGTTCAGCAGCCGTCGGCGCCGACCCACTCCTCCTGGCCGTCGGTGAAGACCTGGTGCTTCCAGATCGGCACCTCGTGCTTGAGGTCGTCGATCAGCTGGCGGGCGGCCGCGAAGGCCTCCCCGCGGTGCGCGCAGGAGACGGCGACGATCACGGCCTTGTCGGTGATCTCCAGCCGGCCCACCCGGTGGACCGCGGCGAGCGCCCTGACCGGGTGGTCGGCGACGACCTTCTCGGCGATCCGGCGCATCTCCTGCTCGGCGGAGGGGTGGCAGCTGTACTCCAGCGCGGCGACCGACTTGCCGCCGTCGTGGTCACGGACCGTCCCGACGAAGACGGTGGTGCCGCCGGCCGCGTCGTCGCCGACCGCCTCGTACACCTCGTCCAGCGAGAGCGGGGTGTCGCGGACCGCGAGCAGGCGGATGGGGTCGTGGTTATCGGACATGACCCCATGATTCCCCATCGGGGCGGGAATCCGGCAAGGGGTTTCCACATCACGATGTGGGAATTTCGCATCGTGACATTCGCGCGTTGGGCTGGCCGGTCGTGTCAGGGCCGGCCTCGACATCACCGTGTCGGCCCCGACGTCACCGCGCGCCCTGACGCGCCGCTCCTGACGCGCGCCGCCCGGACGCGCGCCCCGGGGTCAGAACCTGCGCCGCTTGCGGGCCCGGCGCACCAGCGCCGCCGTACCGACCAGCGCCACCGTCGCCCCCGCCGCCCCCAGACTGGTCGCGGCCTCCTTGCCGCCCAGCCGCCGCCCGGCCACCGCGTGCTTGCCCGACACCTGGGCCAGCAGCTCCGCCAGCACCTGCTCGTTGGAGAACCCCGGCCGCCACCCCGCCTCGTGCAGCCGGCTGCCCGACACCACCCAGGGGTACATCGTGTACGCCAGGTCGCCCGCCGGAGCCGGGGTCAGGCCGAGCCGGTGCAGCCGGGCCGCCGTCCCCAGCGCCAAGGCCGCCGGCAGCTCCATCCGCCGGATCCCCGACAGCCGCTCCACGTCCTCCTGCTCCAGCCAGCCGTCACAGCCGACCGTCACCTCGCCCTCGACCAGGCCCAGCGCCGCGTACTCCAGCGCCGCCGCCAGGTCGTCCACGTGGCAGAACTGCCAGCACGGGCGCGAACCGGCCACCACCAGCAGCCGCGGCGCCTCGAAGTGCCGGGTCAGCACCGTGTCCACCCCGGGGCCCACCACCACGGCCGGGCGCAGCACCGTCACCTGCAGCCCCGGATGGGCCCGCGGCGCCCGCCGGGCCAGCCGCTCGATCTCCAGCAGGTCCCCGACCAGCGAGGCCTCCTCGGTCGCCCGCAGCTCGGAGTCCTCCGCCAGCGGCACCTCGTTGTCGGCCAGCGCCCCGTAGACCATCGCGGAGGTGCACAGCACCACCCGGTGCACCCCGGCCGCCGCGGCCGCGGTCAGCACCGTCTGCGCGCCGCGCACGTTGTAGGCGCTGCGGGCCCTCGGGTCGGACTCCATCCCGAAGTCCATCGCCAGGTGCACCACCACGTCCACCCCGGCCAGCCGCTCGGCCACCGCGGGGTCGCGCACGTCCAGCACCCGCCACTGCACGCCCGGAACGTCGCCGCGCCGGTCGTCCACCCCCAGCACCCTGCGCACGTGCGGGGAGGCCACCAGCCGGGCGGCGACCCGCTCGCCCAGCACCCCCGCGGCACCGGTGACGGCCACGGTCAGCGGCCGCCCGCCGTAGGCTGGAGGCGGTGACGCCGTGGTGTCCGACGCGTCCTCTCCTCCGGTCAGCCCAGAGCGAACGTCCGAGGGCGGGGAACTCACCGGCCATCCTCCACGGTTAGCTTATGTGCGTACGGACGTGTGTCACGTACGTCCATCCTGCCCGAGGCGAAGGCCCCGCGGTGCACCCGGCACGGGCCCGCCGCGCGGGAGCCGCTGACGAGTCCCCCGCTCCAGCGGAGCCCCGGGCGGGCAGCACTTCCCGCCCCACCCGTATGACGGCCGACCGGATCGAGGACCCCGTGAGCGACCTTCCCTTCGGATTCGGCGTTCCGCCCGAGGAGCCCGAGGACGGCAAGGCCAAGCCCGACGACGCGCAGAAGAAGAAGGACCAGGGCCCGGCCGGCTCGGGCGACAGCGGCCCGCAGCCCTTCGGCTTCGGGGCCGGCAACCCCTTCGGCGCGATCTTCGGCATGCCCGGCGCCCCGGGCGGCCCCGGCGGCGCCGGCGCCGACAACCCGTTCGCCGCGATGTTCGGCGGCCTCAACCCCGGTGACCTCGGCGCGGCGTTCCAGCAGCTCGGCCAGATGCTGTCCTTCGAGGGCGGCCCCGTGAACTGGGACCTCGCCACCAACATCGCCCGGCAGACCGTCGTCGCCGAACCCGCCGAGGGCAAGAGCAAGGACCGCTCGGTCAGCGCCGCGGAACGCGCCGCCGTCGCCGAGGCCGTCCGCCTTGCCGACCTGTGGCTCGACGGCGTCACTGAGTTCCCCTCCGGCGCCGGCACCGCCGTCGCCTGGAGCCGCGCCGAATGGATCGAGGCCACCCTCCCGGTCTGGAAGGACCTCGTCGACCCCCTCGCCGAACGCGTCGGCAACGCCATGGGCGGCGTCCTGCCCGAGGAGATGCAGGCCATGGCCGGCCCGCTGATGGGCATGATGCGCTCCATGGGCGGCGCCATGTTCGGCACCCAGATCGGCCAGGCCCTCGGCGCGCTCGCCGCCGAGGTCGTCGGCTCCACCGACATCGGCCTGCCGCTCGCCCCGACCGGCAAGGCCGCCCTCCTGCCGCAGAACGTCGCCGAGTTCGGCGAGGGCCTCAACGTGCCCGCCGAGGAGGTCCGGCTCTACCTCGCCCTGCGCGAAGCCGCCCACCAGCGGCTCTTCGCCCACGTGCCGTGGCTGCGCGCCCACCTGCTCGGCGCCGTCGAGGCCTACGCGCGCGGCATCAAGGTCGACACCTCCCGCATGGAGGAACTCGTCGGCCAGCTCGACCCGAGCAACCCCGAGGCCCTCCAGGACGCCCTGGCCGGCGGCCTGCTCCAGCCCGAGGACACCCCCGAGCAGAAGGCCGCGCTCGCCCGCCTGGAAACCGCGCTCGCCCTCGTCGAGGGCTGGGTCGACGCCGTCGTCCACGCGGCCGCCGCGCCCCACCTGCCGCAGGCCGGCGCGCTGCGCGAGACCGTCCGCCGCCGCCGCGCGGCCGGCGGACCGGCCGAGCAGACCTTCGCCACCCTGGTGGGCCTGGAACTGCGACCCCGCCGCCTGCGCGACGCCTCCCGGCTGTGGGCGCTGCTCGCCGACGCCCGCGGCGTCGAGGGCCGCGACGCCCTCTGGGAGCACCCCGACATGCTGCCCACCGCCGCCGACCTGGACGACCCGGACGCCTTCGTGCACCGCGGTGGCGGCGGCGACCTGGAGGGCGGGATCGACTTCGACGCCTTCGACAAGCTGCTGGGCGAGGCTGCGGCCGGCAAGCCCGACCTGACCAAGGGCGACCGGCCCGGGAGCGACCGGTCCGGCACCGACCGGCCGAACACCGACCAGCCGAACACCGAGCAGCCGAATACCGACGAGGGCGGCACCGACGGGAAGGGCGAGCCCACCGCATGACCGCCACCGGCACGTCCGCGCCCACCCTGCACGCGGACGCGGTCCGCACCCTGACCGACTGGCGGCCCGCCGAGGAGGACCAGGAACAGCTGCGCCGCGACTACCTGGCCCACCTGGCCGACCAGCCCGAGGGCCTGTACCGCTCCTGCCTGCCCGCCCACATCACGGCGAGCGCGGCGGTCGTCGACCCGGCCGCCGGGCGGGTGCTGCTCACCCTGCACCCCAAGGTCGGCAGGTGGCTGCAGATGGGCGGGCACTGCGAGCCCGGCGATGCCGACCTCGCCTCGGCCGCGCTCCGCGAGGCCGTCGAGGAGTCCGGCATCCCCGACCTGACCCTGCTGCGCGAGAACGGTAGCCCCGTACCGGCCAAGCTGGACCGCCACCTGGTCCGCTGCGCCGGCAAGGACCGGCCGGAGAACACCCACCTGGACGTCCAGTACATCGCGCTGGCCCCCGCCGGAGCGCGGGCACTGATCAGCGAGGAGTCGCTGGACCTCCGCTGGTTCGACTACGACCGGCTGCCGGACCTCACCGACCACTCGGTGCGCGACCTGGTCGCCCGGGCGAGGCGACTGACCGGCTGAGGTGCGACACGGAAAGGGGGCGCGGGCCGACACGGCCCGCGCCCCCTTTTTCGACGCCTCTCACCCGGTGATCCGCCGGCCCGCTCGGCCGTCCCAGCCCCGCCCAGCCAGGCCTCGGGCTCCGCGCTCCGCCACCCCGCCGCTCCCGGCCTCAACCGCAGGAGGCCGCCGGATCCCCGCCCGGGGCCCCGTGCCGCGCACCGGGGATGTGCGGCAACCGGGCCGCCGAGACCACACCCTCCAGATAGCCGCGCGCCCGCTCCGTCCGCGGGTAGGCCTCCAGCAGCGCCCAGAACGCCGGCCCGTGGTCCGGCACCAGCAGATGCGCGAGCTCGTGCAGCAGCACGTAGTCCACCACGTACTCCGGCATCCCCTGGAGCCGGTGCGACAGCCTGATCGTCCCCTCGCTGGGCGTGCACGACCCCCAGCGCGAATTCTGGTTGGTCACCCAGCGGACCTGCACCGGCACGGCCCGACCACCCAGGTAGGCGGCCGACAGCTCACGCGCCCGAGCCATCAGCGCGTCGTCCCCGAGGATCCGCCGGCGCTCCTGGGCGGCGAGCTTCTCCAGCATCTGCGCGACCCAGCGCTGCTCCTCGGCATGCGACATCCGGGCCGGGATCAGCACCACGGTGCGATCGCCCTCGCGGTAGGCGGAGACGGTACGGCTGCGGCGGGCGCTGCGCCGCACCTCCACCCGGCTGCGGTCGTGCGGATCCGGCGGCACCGCCCCGGTGGGCGGCTGCTGCGGTCTGGGCGGATCCTCGTGCTGCTTCTCGTCCGGGCGCCCGCGTGTGCTCGGCGCCGCCGCCTGGGACCCGGACGCTGCACGGGCACGCCGACGCGACGCCGGTGGACGGGAGTCCCGCTCGGCTGCCATGGCACACGACGTTACCCGGTACCACTGACAGAAGTCCGCTGCCGTGGCCGAAATCTTTCGTGGAGCGATCGGGAACGAAAGGCCGACGGAGGGTGCCCGGGAACCGACCTACGGGGGGCGGACCAGTTATCCACAGGGCCTGCGAACGGATGGTGTGATCATGCGCCCGGACCTGTGGATAACTTTCAGCACGCGGTCGGCGCCATGGGGCATGCTGCGGTCAGCCGTCCCGAAACGATCGGAAGGGAGATCGCCGTGCGCCTCGCTCTGAAGCCCGCTCTGTCCCGCAGCTGGCGGGACTCCGACACCCTGCAGTTCGGCACCGTCACCCGCTACGCGGGCGTGCTCGACAACGCCGACAAGACCCTCTGCACGTTCCTCGGGCTGGTCGACGGGACGCGCGACCGGCCCGAGCTCCTGGAGGCCGGCGAACGGATCGGCCTCGGTCGCGGCCCCACCGACACCCTGCTGACCGAACTGGAGGAGACGGGGCTGCTGGACGACGCGGAGGCGACCGAGCGCGCACTGTCCCGCTTCCCCCAGCCCCACCGGGACCTCCTCGGGCCCGACCTCGCCTCGCTCTCCCTGGTCCACTCCGGCCCGGGCGCCGCACCGGCCGTCCTGACCCGCCGGTCCGGGACCCGCATCGAGGTGCGCGGCGCCGGCCGGGTCGGCGCCGCCGTGGCGGCGGTGCTCGCCGCGGCCGGCACCGGCACCGTCACGGTGGCCGACGGCGGGCGGGTCAAACCCGGCGACTGCTCGCCCGCGGGTCTGCCGCCCGCCGACATCGGACGGCTGCGTTCCACGGCCGCCCGGGAGGCCGTGCAACGGGCCGCGGGCCGGCCATTGGTGCCCCTGCCGAGGCGGAAGCCCGACGGCCCGCCGCCGGACTTCGTGGTCCTCGCACCCCGGGACGGCAGCGCCGCCTTCGCCGGCGGGACGTACGAGGCCAAACTGCTGCTCCGGGCCGGGGTGCCACATCTGTACGTCGGCGTGGTCGAGGAGTTCGGCATCGTCGGGCCGCTGGTCATCCCGGGCCGCTCGGCGTGCGGGCACTGCCTGGTGCTGCGGCGGGAGGACGAGGACGCCGCCTGGCCGCGGCTCCTGGCGCAACTGGCGAACAACGGACCGGGCCGACCCCGCACCCCGGCCTGCGACACGGCCCTGGCGACGGCTGTCGCCGGACTGGCGGCCCTGCACACCCAGGTGTTCCTGGACGGCGGCCGACCCCCGAGCGTCGACGGCTGGTGCGAGGTGTCGGCGAGCGAGGGCATGCCGCGCCGCCTGCGGCTGCGGGGACACCCGGACTGCGGCTGCCTCTGGCAGCCGCAGTCGCCGGGCTGAGGCGCCGTCGAGCGAGGTGGAGGGAGGAAGGGAGGGAGGAGGGAGGAGCGGAAGCTTCCCGGGAACGGGCACGGCGGCTGCGGGGCTCAGCAGCAGGCCGACCTGGATCCGGAGCAGAGACGGGCGAGCCGCCCGGCCGAGCGAGCCCACGGCCAGGTGAGCTCGTGGCCCAGTGCACGGATGGCCAAGCGCACCCATGGCCAGGTGCCCCACGGCGACGTGCACCCGCGGCCAGGCACACCCACGGCTAGGTGCACCCGCGGCCAGGTGCACCCATGGCCCGCGCCCTGCCTGGGGCAGGGGGGCGCGGGGGGCGGGGGCCGGCGGGAGGAGAGGGAGGGGGGGGGGGCGGAGGTGTG
>NZ_JBEPAK010000223.1:0-11689 GCF_040298565.1 Kitasatospora sp. NPDC001539
TGGAACACGCCGCCGTGCAGCGGGCGCGGGCGGATCCGCAGGCCGTCCTCGGTCTCGCTGACGTCGCCGCCGAGGTCGTTGATCTCCTTGGCGAGCGCGGCGAGCCGGTCGGTCTCGTGCAGGCGCAGGTGGGCGATGCCGTACAGGTGGGACTCGGAGTCCGCGAGGGCGGCGACGGCGGCGATCACCGGGGTGAGCTCGCCGACGTCGTGCAGGTCGGCCTCGATGCCGTGGATCCGGCCGGTGCCGGTGAACTGCAGGCCCTCGTCGGTGAACTCGCAGGCGCCGCCCATCCGGGTGTAGATCTCGCGGAGCTGGTCGCCGGGCTGGCTGGTGTGCTTGGGCCAGTCGCGGACGGTGACCCGGCCGCCGGTCACCAGCGCGGCGGCGAAGAACGGCGCGGCGTTGGACAGGTCCGGCTCGACGACCAGGTCGCGGCCGATCAGGGCGCCGGGGGTGACCCGCCAGACGTCCTTCTCGCCGCCGTCCTCGGGGGCGTCGACCTGGGCCCCGGCCAGGCGCAGCATCTCGACCGTCATCCGGATGTGCGGCAGGGACGGGACGGGGCCGCCGACGTGCCGGACCTCGATGCCGTGGTTGTAGCGGGCGCCGGAGAGCAGCAGGGCGGAGACGAACTGGGACGAGGAGGAGGCGTCCAGCTCGACCGGGCCGCCGTCGAGGCTGCCGGTGCCGTGCACGGTGAGCGGGAAGGTGCCGCGGCCGCCGTCCTCGATGCGGGCGCCGAGCGCGCGCAGCGCGTCGATCACGCCGTGCTGGGGGCGCTCGTGGCTGCGCGGGTCGCCGTCGAAGTGGACGGGGCCGTCGGCGAGCGCGGCGAGCGGGGGGAGGAAGCGCATGACGGTGCCGGCGTTGCCGACGTCGACGCTGGCGGGGCCGTGCAGGGCGGGGGCGGGGATGACCCGCCAGGCCTCGCCGCCGCCGGTGCCGCCGGCGTCGTTGTTGACCTTCTCCTCGATGGTGACCCCGAGGGCGCGCAGGCCGTCGGCCATCAGCTGGGAGTCGCGGCTGCGCAGCGGGCGGCGCACCCAGCCGGGCCCGTCGGCGAGGGCCGCCAGCACCAGGGCCCGGTTGGTGACCGACTTGGAGCCGGGGATGGTGACGGTGGCGTCGACGGGGGCGGTGGCGACGGGGGCGGGCCACAGGGTCTCGGTCATGGAGGCCAGTCTAGGGGCCGTACCGGAACGGCCCCGGTCGGTGGCCGTATGGCGGAACGCGCCGGTGCGCCCGTGCGCGTGGCGGCGGGCCGGGCGGGTCGGTACCGGCTCGGGGCGGGTCCGGGCGGGTCCGGGCGGGGCGGGTCGGTACCGGTTCGGGGCGCGGGTCCGGGCGGGGCGGGGCGTGTGCGGTCGGGGCGTGCCGGTCGGGGCCCGTTGGTCGGGCTTGGCGCCGTTCGGGGGCGGCTTCGGCGCGGGTGCGGGGTGGCGGCTGCGGGCCGGGCTCGGGCGGGTCAGTGCAGCGGCTGGAGCAGCCAGGTCGCGCCGAGGGCGAGGCTGGCGAGCGCGACCAGCAGGAAGACGGTGACCCAGGCGAGGGCGGGGACGTGGGTGAGCCGGGCGAGCTGGTCGGCGTCGGAGTCGCGGGCCCAGCCGATCCGGCGCTGGTGCTGGAGCTC
Source organism: Kitasatospora sp. NPDC001539 (assembly GCF_040298565.1). Lineage (NCBI taxonomy): Bacteria > Bacillati > Actinomycetota > Actinomycetes > Kitasatosporales > Streptomycetaceae > Kitasatospora > Kitasatospora sp. NPDC001539. The sequence continues at coordinate 1,634 of NZ_JBEPAK010000223.1, forward strand.
CAGGACGGGGCGGACGGCGCCGAACAGCAGGAACCAGCAGCCGAGGTAGGCGAAACCGGCCTGCACCTGGGCGCTGCCGAACCAGGAGACCAGGAAGAAGGCGGCGCCGGCGACGAGGACGGTGAACAGGCCGTAGGCGTTGCGGACCCGGATGAGCAGGGCCAGCAGGAGGGCGATCGCCAGCCAGAGCAGCAGGGTGATCCGGTCGGCGGCGAGCAGGGCGGCGCAGCCGAGGCCGAGCAGGGCGGGGGCGGTGTAGCCGGCGGCGGCGGTCAGGACCATCCCGGGGCCGGTGGGGCGGCCGTAGGAGAGGGTGAGGCCGGAGGTGTCGGAGTGCAGCCGGATGCCGGCGAGCTTGCGGCCGGTGGCGAGGGCGGCGAGTCCGTGGCCGCCTTCGTGGGCGATGGTGACGGCGTTGCGGGCGACGTGCCAGAGCGGGCGGGCGAGGACGGTGAGCAGGGCGGCGGCGCCGGTGGCGAGGACCAGCCAGCCGGGCGGGGCGGCCTGGGTGCCGGTGACCTGGTCCCACAGGGCGCCCAGGTTCTGGTCGTCGGTGTTCATCGGGGGTCCGCGCCTCCGTTTCGCTGCGTAGGGCCGTGCGGCCGTTGTCGGCCGTGTCGGCCGTGTCGGCCGTGTCGGCCGCCGGGTCGGGCCGGGTTCGGGCGCCGGGTCGAGCCGGGTGGGCCGTTGGGCCGTTCGGGGCAGCCTCCCATGCGGGGACGGGCGGGCGGGAGCGGGCGGTTGCGGTCGTGGGATGAGGAAGTGGTGAGAAGGGGCGGCATGGCAAGCTGACCCGCATGTGCGGTCGCTTCGCAGCCAGCAGCAAGCCCGAGGACATCGTCGAGCTGTTCGACGTGGAGTACTGGGACCCCGAGGAGGCGCCGGCCCCCAACTGGAACGTGGCACCGACCAACAGCGCCTTCGTGGTGCTGGAACGGTTGTCCAAGGAGCGGCCGGAGCCGCTGCGGCAGTTGCGGGCACTGCGCTGGGGCCTGGTGCCGCCGTGGTCGGACTCCGCCGGGACGGCGGTGAAGATGATCAATGCCCGGTCCGACACGGTGCACGAGAAGCCGGCGTACCGGCAGGCCCTCGCCTCCCGGCGGTGCATCCTGCCGGTGGACGGCTACTACGAGTGGCAGACGGTGCCGGGCGAGCGGGGCAGGGCCCGCAAGAAGCCGTACTTCGTCTCCCGGGCGGACGGGGCGCCGCTGGCGCTGGCCGGACTGTACGAGTTCTGGCGCAACCGGGCGGTGCCGCCGGGGCACCCCGAGGCCTGGCTGGTGACGTTCACGATCGTCACCACGGACGCCGAGGAGGCCCTGGCCCCCATCCACGAGCGGATGCCGCTGTTCCTCGACCCGCGGTCCTGGGACGAGTGGCTGGACCCGCGGCAGAGCGATCCGGACGCGCTGCGCCGACTGCTGATACCCCCGCCGCCCGGCGCGCTGCTGGCCACGCCGGTGTCGCCGGCGGTCGGCAACATCCGCAACAACGGCCCGGAGCTCAAGGAGCCGTGGGTCGAGGCCGAGTACGAGACCACGCTGTTCTGACGTTCGCCACCTTTCCCGGGAGCCGCCGCGATGACCACCTCCGAACTCGTCGCCACCGAGGCGGGCGAGGCCCGTGTCACCTACCACCGGGCGGCCGCCCCGAGGGCCGTGCTGGCGCTCGGGCACGGCGCGGGCGGCGGGATCGGCGCCCCGGACCTGGTCGCGCTGGCCGAGCGGCTGCCGCCGCGCGGGATCACCGTGGCGCTGGTGGAACAGCCGTGGCGGGTGGCGGGCCGGAAGCTGGCCCCGGCGCCGAAGACCCTGGACCTGGGCTGGCGGCCGGTGGCCGAGCACCTGGCCGGGCAGGGGCTGCCGCTGGTGGTCGGCGGGCGCAGCGCCGGGGCGCGGGTGGCCTGCCGTACGGGCGCGGGCAGCGGGGCGGTGGGGGTGGTGGCGCTGGCGTTCCCGCTGCACCCGCCGGGCAGGCCGGAGCGGAGCCGGGCGCAGGAGCTGCTGGAGTCGGGGCTGCCGACGCTGGTGGTGCAGGGCGGGGCGGATCCGTTCGGCGGGCCGGAGGAGTTCCCGGCGCTGCCGCCGGGGCACGCGTTGGTGGCCGTGCCGTACGGCGGTCACGGGTTCGCGGTGCCCAAGCGGGCCGGGGTGGGGGAGGAGGAGGTGCTCGGGCTGATCTGCTCGGCGGTGGGGGACTGGGTGCTGCGGCTGGTGTGAGCCGTGCCGTGCGCGGTGCCGTGAGCGGTGGTGCCGTGCACGGTGGTGTTCGGGCGCTGCTCGGGGCGGGGTCGGGGCGCTGTCCGGGGCCCGGGGGAGGGGCGGCGCCGTCGCCCACTCGTGCGAGTGAAGGGTGCGCGGGGGCGGGAATGCGGGCACGGTCCGCGTGGTTGTCGTCTCCGTCAGCACAGTCACCGGTGAGAGGCAGGGCAGATGGGTTCGATCGCGTGCCCCGAACGGCCTGAGGAGCGCGAGGCCGCCACGGCGTTCGGCCCCTCCTGGTCGGAGTGGCTCGACGCGGGCGAGAAGCCCGTCAGCCCGATATCCTCCATTTCTGGGCGGCCCACCGTGGGCCGTGCCCGTCATGCCGAGGAGGTGGGTCCGGTCGTCGGGACCGAGCACGAGGCCGAGCCGGGCCGGGGCCCGGACGAGGCCCTGCCTGCGGGTGAGGCGCTCACCGGTGAGGAGCTGGCCGAGGCGATCGGCGAGGACACCTTCCGGGTGTCGGCGGAGGAGTCCGAGGAGGCCCGGCGGGAGCGCTTCGAGCGCGACGCCCTGGGCTACCTGGATCCGATGTACTCCGCGGCGCTGCGCATGACGCGCAACCCGGCGGATGCGGAGGACCTGCTCCAGGAGGCGTTCGCCAAGGCGTACGCGTCCTTCCACCAGTTCCGTGAGGGCACCAACCTCAAGGCCTGGCTGTACCGCATCCTCACCAACACGTTCATCAACTCGTACCGCAAGAAGCAGCGGGAGCCGCAGCGCACCGCGGCGGAGGAGATCGAGGACTGGCAGTTGGCCCGGGCCGAGTCGCACATGTCGACCGGTCTGCGTTCGGCCGAGACCCAGGCGCTCGACCACCTCCCCGACAGCGACGTGAAGGACGCGCTGCAGGCCATTCCGGAGGAGTTCCGGATCGCCGTGTACCTCGCGGACGTAGAAGGCTTTGCGTACAAGGAGATCGCGGACATCATGGGTACTCCCATCGGTACGGTGATGTCCCGGCTGCACCGCGGCCGCCGTCAGCTGCGCGGCATGCTGGAGGACTACGCCCGTGAGCGCGGGCTCGTCCCGGCCGGCAGCGGGGCAGGGCAGGAAGCGAAGGGCTCGGGCTCATGAGCTGCGGCGATCCGCACGAGACGGAGTGTGGCGAGGTCCTCGACCACCTCTACGAATTCCTCGACAACGAGATGCCCGAGGGGGACTGCGCCAAGCTGCGCGTGCACTTCGAGGAGTGCTCGCCCTGTCTGAAGCAGTACGGGCTGGAGCAGGCCATCAAGGCGCTGATCAAGCGTTCCTGCGGCTGCGACGACACCCCGGCCGACCTGCGGAGCAAGGTGCTGGCCAGGATCGACTCGATCCGGTCCGGCCAGCGCGGGGGCGACCAGGTGGTGGTCGCCGTGGAGAACTCGGTCGAGGTGCACGTCGAGTCCGCCCGTCCGGCGCCCCACCCGGGGCAGCAGGACGCGGGCGAGGAACGGGCCGCGCGCCCCGGTGCGCCGGTCGAGGCGACCGCCCAGGCGGAGTGACCGCCCGGCCGGGGCGCGGCGGGACGGCCGTCGGCCGCTCGCAGTAGGCCCCGGCCGCAGCAGTCCCCCGGTCCGTCGGCGAGGACGGGCCGGGCCCCGATGCGGGAGTCCGACGGCCCCGGGAGGCGTGTGCTCCCGGGGCCGCCCCCGTTGTGCCCGCATGCGCCGTCACTCGTTCGAGTGAGTTGGCGGTGCGCCAACTGCGCCATTGCGCGATCATGCGTCCTCACGCCCGGGCGGCGGCCTATCCTCCTGACGGGCGCTCACCGCCGGTCCCGCCGGCGTGCTGGGGCCCCACGGGGTCCGGACGGCGGGGAGGTCGAGATCGCTACCGACAGTGGAGGCGCGACCCTGCCGCGAGGGGCGGTGTGCTACCTGGTGGCCGTCCCGGTGGCGGCACTGTGCTGCCTGCTGCCGCTGCTGCCCGCAGCCGCGACCCCCGGGGTGCCGCACTGGCTCGGCCACCCGGTGGACTGGCCCAAGGTCGGCCTGCTGGCCTTCCTGCACGGCTGCTGGGAGTCGCTCGCCCAGGGACTGCCGACACCCTGCCTGCGCTTCGTGCGCCGGTTGCTGCGCCGCCCCGCGCCGGTCGAGAGCGCACCCGCCCTGCCCGGGGAGAACGCCTTCTTCCCGGTGCTGTTCGCCGGGGTGCTGATGCTCCCGCCGGCCGCCGCCGCGCTGGTCGCCGCCCCCGCCGCCCTGCTCGGCGGCCCGACCGGGCTGGGCTGCCGCCGGCGCCAGCTGTTCAACGGCTCCCAGCTCGCGCTGTGCGCCTTCGCCTCCTCCGTCGTCTTCCACCTGCTGAGCGGCCCCCAGCTCCTCCTCGGCTCCCGCTTCCCGGCCGCGCTGCTGCCCGGCTTCGCCTCCGTCGCCGTGTTCTGCCTGGTCAACGGCGCGGTGGTGGGCGTGATGGTGGTGCTCAGCGAGGGCCGCGGGGCCGGCGTGGTGCTGCGCGGCGCCCGCGCGGTGTGCGGACTGCCGGTGCTGGTGCACGCGGCCGGCGGGCTGATGGTCGCGGTGCTCTGGCAGGGCCCGTACGGGGCGTTCGCCGCGCTGCTGGCCCTGCTGCCGCTGTCCATCTCCGCCTGGGTGTTCGCCCAGGGGCAGCGCGAGCAGGACGCCCACCAGGCCACCGTGCAGTCGTTGGTGCAGGCCGTGGAGATCAAGGACGCGTACACCCGGGGGCACAGCGAACGCGTCGGCCAGGCCTCGGTGCTGATCGCCACTCAGCTCGGCATGGAGCCCGAGCGGCTGCGCACCCTGCGCTTCGCGGGGATCCTGCACGACGTCGGAAAGCTCGGGGTGGCCACCGAACTCCTGCGCAGAAACGGTCCCCTCGACGAGGACGAACGCCGGGCCGTGGAGATCCACCCGGTGTACGGGTACGAGCTGGTGCGCGGCATCGACTTCCTCGGCGAAGCCCACGCCGGAATCCTCCACCACCACGAGCGGATGGACGGGCGCGGCTACCCCAGCGGACTGGCCGGCGAGCAGATCCCCGAGTTCGCCCGGATCATCTCCGTCGCCGACGCCTTCGACTCGATGACCTCCACCCGCTCCTACCGGCGCGGGCGCCCGGTCACCGAGGCGGTGGCCGAGCTGGAGCGTTGCTCTGGCAGCCAGTTCGACCCGGTGATGGTCCGCGCGCTGATCGACGCGCTGGCCGTGCACGGCTGGCAGCCGGTGGTGCACTCCGAGGACTGCGTGCGGGCCGTGCCGGACATCCCGCTCGGGGTGCCCGAACCGGTGCGGGCCGCGCCCGGCCGGGTGCCCGCCCAGGGCGGGACCGTCCCCGCGGCCGGGCAGCCGTGAGGGTCCCGGGGCGGCCCGGCTCCGCCCGCACCGGCCCCGGCCGCCGGGTGTCCGGCCGCCGGATTCCCGGCCGCAGGACGTCCGGCCGTACCGGGGCGGACCGTACCGCGGCGGGGCGGGCGAGGAAGGACCGTACGGGGGCAGGCCGGACGGGCACCGCCCGGGCGACGCGCGGCCGCCGGGCGTTCGTGCGCGCGGTCCGGGGCCGCACCACCGGCGCGGTGCACCTGGGCGCCGCCGCCCTGCTGGCGTACGCGCTCGGGGCGGTGGCACTGCGCGGGGTCGCGGAGCCGGGCGTCGCGTTCGCGTTCACCGCGCTCATCGCGCTGGGCGAATGCGTCCGGATCACCCTTCCGGGTGACCGCGAGCAGGCGCCCATCGGCGCGGCCGGCGCGCTGGCCTACGCCCTGCTCGGCCCGCTGCGCGGGGTGCCGACCGCGCACGGGACGCTCCAGGTGGTCGCGGTGACCGGGGCCGGCCTGGCGCTCTCCTGGCTGCCCGGCGTCGCCCTGCCGCACCGCCCGGGGCGCCCGCACCGGCGCCCGCCCTGGGCCGACCCGGCCCGCCGGGACGGCGCCGCCCGCCGGCTGCTCGCGGTGGGCTTCGCCGCCGCCGTCTTCCAGCCGCTCTACAACGGCGGCCTGGTCGACCGGTTCTCGCCCGAGGGCCCGGCCTACGGGGCCTTCCTGACCGCCGTCGCCGCGCTGGCCGCGCTGTGCGACGCCACCCTGGCGGCGCTGCTGCGGTGCGCCGCGGCCGGCCCCGACTCCGGGCTGCGGTTCCCGGCGGCGCTGGAGGACGAGCTGCGCTCGCTGTTCGGCATCGGTTCGGCGATCGTCGCCACCGGGATGCTGGTCAGCCTCGCCGCCGGCGAGGTGGGGCTGTGGGCGCTGCCGCTGTTCTGCACCCCGCTGCTGCTCGCCCAGGTGTCCTTCCGGCGGGCGGCCGCCGTGCGGGCCACCACCGGGCAGACCATCGCCAGCCTGGCCCGGGCCACCGAAGTGGCCGGCTACACCCCGCACGGGCACGCGCGCCGGGTCGCGGACACGGCGTGCGCCCTCGGCCGCGAGCTGGGGCTGGGCACCCGGGAGCTCGCCCTGTTGGAGTACGCGGCGCTGATGCACGACGTCGGCCAGCTGTCCCTGGTCGAGCCGGTGCCGGACGGCGCGACCGCGCTGCTGCCCAGTACCGAGCAGCAGCGGATCGCCCGTCTCGGCAGTGAGGTGATCAGCCGCACCGGGGTGCCCCGGCAGGTCGCCGAGCAGGTCGCCCGGCTGGCCGACCCCTGCGCCGGGCCGGTCGGCGGCGAGGGGCCCGTGCCGCTCGCCGCCCGGATCATCAGGGTCGCCAACGCCCACGACGACCTGCTGACGGCGGCCCGCCGCCGGGGCCTCGGCGAGGCGCTGGGGCGGCTGGAGGCGCTGGAAGTGCTGCGGCTGGGGCGCGGCCGGGTCTACGACGCCCGGGTGGTGGACGCCCTGGCCCGGGTCGGCGGACCGGGCCGGGGCTGAGGGCTCTCCGGGGGGCGTAGGGGACTCGCCCGAAGACCTGGCGGGTCCGGGCGGGCCGCAAGGGGGACTCGCTCGGGTCCGAGCGGGCCCGGGCCGGGCCGTGGGGGAGTCGCTCGGGTCCTGGCGGGTCCGGACGGGACCGGGCGGGCCGTGGGCGGGCAGGACGGAGCCGGTCGGCCGGCGGGATCGGCCGAACGGGCCGGGGCGGGGTGGAGGCCTGCTCGGCCCCAGGTCGGGCCCCCGCGGCCAGGGGTTGAGGCGGCGGGCTCCGCCGGGCAGGCTGGGGAGGGGCGGGCTCCAACCCCGGCGGTGGGGAGCGCGGTCGGGGGCGGGCGTGGTTGGATGCGGTCGTAGCGTGGAACACCGACCCGGAGCACCGGGACCCGGACCCCGTCGAGCACGGACGGGCCCCGGACGGCAAGGGACTTGAGCGGACGACGACGGCAGGGACGAACGTGAGGATCTTCCACCGGGCACGGCACCGGCCGTCCGCCACCTGGCGGCAGACGACCGACCGGGCCTTCACGCTGATCGGCGACGGCCGCTACGAGGACGCCGGCGCCCTGCTGGTGATGGCCGCCGACCTGGAGCCCTGGCTGTCCGACTCCTGGTTCAACCTCGCCCTGCTGCACAAGTTCCGCCGCGACTGGGAGCAGGCCCGCTCGGCCGGCCTGCGCGCCGTCGCCCTGCTGGACCGCGAGCACGGCGCCCCCGACTGGTGGAACCTCGGCATCACCGCCACCGCCCTCCAGGACTGGCCGCTGGCCCGCCGCGCCTGGCAGGCGTACGGACTGAAGCTGCCCGGCGGCCCCGGCGTGGACGGGCCGGTCAGCCTCGACCTCGGCACCACCCCGGTGCGGCTGTCCCCGGACGGCGAGTCCGAGGTGGTGTGGGGCCGGCGCCTCGACCCGGCCCGGATCGAGGTGCTGTCCATCCCGCTGCCCTCCTCCGGCCGCCGCTGGGGCGAGGTGGTGCTGCACGACGGCGCCCCGCACGGCGAGCGGGTCACCGACGGCGTCGCCTACCCGGTGTTCGACGAGATCGAGCTGTGGGCGCCCTCGCCGGTGCCGACCTACGTGGTCCTGCTGCAGGCCGCCACCGCCGGTGACCGGGACGCGCTGGAGCGGCTGGTCGCCGACGCCGGGTACGCGGCCGAGGACTGGACCTCCTCGGTGCGGCTGCTGTGCCGGGCCTGTTCGGAGAGCCGGATGGCCTCGGACGACGGTGTCGTCGCCCACCACGACCCGCACGACGACGGGGACGCCGCCCACCCCGGGCACCTCAGCCACCTCAGCCAGGGCGGCGCCGCCGGGATGTCCTGGCTGGTCGAGCGCGAGTGCGGGATCGCCGCGCCGGCGCACCTGGTGCGCGCCCTGCTGGACCGCTGGGTCGCGGCCGCCCCCGCGAGCCGGGCTTACCGGGATCTCGAAGAAGTCTGCTGAGTACCCTGGTCGGGTACGCGTAGGAGATCTATGGAAGCGGAAGACATGGCGGAGCAGCACGACCACGAGCAGGAGCACGACGTGGAGGGGGCGGCGCCCGAGGCGCCCGTCAAGGTGATGGGCGAGGAACCCGACCTCTCCAAGGGCACCGCGCGTCCGATCACCGTCGTGGGCAACCCGGTGCTGCACCGCGAGGTCAAGGACGTCACCGCCTTCGACGCCGACCTGTCCGCGCTGATCGACGACATGTTCCAGTCGATGTACGCCGCGGAGGGCGTGGGCCTGGCCGCCAACCAGATCGGTGTCGACCTCAAGGTCTTCGTCTACGACTGCCCGGACGACGAGGGCGTGCGCCACATCGGCCACGTCATCAACCCGAAGCTGGAGGAGTACCCGTCGGACCGCCGCCGGGTGCTCGACGACGGCAACGAGGGCTGCCTGTCCGTCCCGACCGCCTACGCCGAGCTGCCGCGCCCGGACTACGCCGCCGTCACCGGCGTCGACAAGGACGGCAACCCGATCCGGGTCGAGGGCACCGGCTTCTTCGCGCGCTGCCTGCAGCACGAGACCGACCACCTGTACGGCACCCTCTACATCGACAAGCTGTCCAAGCGCGACCGCAAGGACGCCCTGCGCCAGATGGCCGAGGGCACCCCGAAGTACGCCACTGTGCCGAACGAGTGACGGCAGGACGGTAGTCGTTCCCGTTCGAAGGCCGGTACGGACCGCGTCCGTGCCGGCCTTCGGCGTTCCCCCGCGGGCGGTGTCACGTTCTCGCGCCCTGTCCGGTCCCACTGTCAGGAGTGGCCGATCGGAAGGAGAACCGTCATGAAGGCCGTCATGGTGTGTGCGTCGGTGTCCCACGGCAACACCCGGAGGATCGCCGAGGTGATGGGCCGGGTGCTCGCGGCCCGGGTCGTCGAGCCGGAGCAGGTCGACCCGGCGGAGCTGGCCGACTACGACCTGGTGGGGTTCGGATCGGGGATCTTCACGGGGCAGTTCCACGCGCGGCTGCGCGACTTCGTCCGGTCGCTCCCGGAGGGGCAGCGCGGCAGGGCGTTCGTCTTCGCCACCAGCGGCCTGCCGGAACTGCGGATCCGGCCCTTCACCCGGCCGTTGGTGCGGCAGCTCGAACGGAAGGGGTTCGAGGTGACCGACACCTTCTCCTGCCGGGCCTACGACACCTGGCTGCCGTTCAAGCTCGTCGGCGGCATCAACAAGGCGCGGCCCGACGGGAGCGACCTGGCGGCGGCCCGGGCGTTCGCCGAGCGGCTGCGGGCCCGCGGTGCCCGCGGCGCGAAGTGACCGGGCCTGCGGCGGGCGCGGCGGCGTGCAACTGCCGTGCCCGGCCCGGGAAGCGCGGACCAGGCCGTGGCGACGGTGGGTGGGGAATCCTCACCGGGGTCAAGTCCGGCGGGTTTTCGGCCGATTGATGCAACAGAGGTGCCCCCCTCGGGGGGGGGGGGGGCGGGGGCCCGGGGGCGGGCTCGCCCGACCGGGCCGGGGGTGCCCGCGCCCAGCGCGGCGCGGCCTCGCGCCGGCG
>NZ_JBEPAK010000224.1:0-11674 GCF_040298565.1 Kitasatospora sp. NPDC001539
CATGTCGAAGTAGCTGTCGTGGAACCGGGTGCCGTCCGGGTCGTTCCAGAAGCCGGTGGGCATGGACGGCAGGGGCTTGGTGACGACGAGCTCGCTCGGCGGTCTTGCCGCCCCCGCCGCCCTTGCCGCTGCCGCCCGGCTCCTTGCCGCCCTTGCCGGTTCCGGACTTCGGGGTCGACGGGGTGTCGCCCTTCGGGGTGGTCGGCGCCGGGTCGGCCGGGGTGGTGGTGGGCAGGTCGCCGGAGAGCAGCTTCTTGATCGCGCTGAGGACGGAGTCGCCGTCCTCGACCGCGAGCTTGACGGCCTTGACGGCCTTGACGCCGCTGCTGATCGCCTTGACCGCGCCGTAGCCGTCCAGGGCGAAGGAGCCGACGATCCCGGTCCACTGGCCGGCGACGTACGAGGTGGAGCTGGTGTCGACGCCGAAGAGCTCGGCGAGCGGGTGGTCGTCGACGTAGCCGGTGTGGCCGAGCTTGAACGGGGTCTCGTTCTCGTACCCGGTCATGCCGTTGAACACGTCGTTGTCGCCGTTGACGATGTCGGCGAACGAGTTCCAGCCGTCCGACAGGAAGTTGACGCCCCACTGGTACGGGTCGCCGACGATCGAGTCGCCGATGCCGGTGAGCCAGTTGCCGGCGGCGCCGCACCAGTCGGAGCCCCACCACAGCCCGGTCGGGTCGCTCCCGGAGACCGGGTTGCCGGCGGCGTAGCCGTACCCGCCCATCTGGTTCGGGTCGCCGTTCTCGAAGACCGGGTCGACCTGCAGGAAGCGGCCGATGACCGGGTCGTAGTGGCGCGCCCCGAGCAGGCTCAGGCCGGTGGCGGCGTCGGCTGGCTTGCCGAGGAAGCCGTGGTTGTCGGCCCAGCCGCCCGGCGCGGTGCCGCGCGGGTTGCCGTACGGGTCGAACGAGCGCCGGGTGACGGCCAGCGTGCCGCCGTCCACCTGGAGCTGGGCGGTGCCCTGCGGGGTGGTGGGCTGGTAGCTGATGGCGCCGTTGCTGGCGCGCACGGTCACGGTGCCGTCCGGCGAGCGGTAGTAGCGCAGCCCGGTGACGGTCTTTCCGGCGGCGTCGAGGTTCAACTGCTCGTTGCCGGAGAAGAGGTAGAGCGTGTTGCCGCCGGGGCCGCGCTGGATCAGCAGGCCGCCGTCGGCGTCGTACAGGTAGCCGCTCTTCCTGCCGTCGGTGGTGACGGCGGCGGTGCGTCCCTCCTCGTTGTAGTCGATGCTCTGGTTGCCGGCCCTGGCGCCGGTGGTGACCCGGGTCTGGGTGTTGCCGGCGTCGTCGTAGCCCGGGGTGAGCACGGTGGTGCCGGTGGCGGTGCGGGTGGTGACGGTCGAGACGGCGTTGGGCCGCTTGGCCGGGGTGACGCCCTGGCCCGGGTAGGCGAGGGTCTGGACGGTGTCCTTGGCCGCGTTGCCGGTCACGTCGTGGCTGATCTGCTGGGTGCGGTCACCGAGCTGGTCGAACTGCCAGTCCTGCCAGTACGGCGCGGGGCCGCCGACGGTGGCCGGGCCGGGCCGGGCGGTGTTGCAGCGGGCCAGCTGGCCGGCCGTGGCGGTGGTGATGCCCTTGGTGTCGGTCCAGGCGCTGACCAGCCGGCGCTGGGCGTCGTAGCCGAAGCACTGGGTGTCGGTGACCCGGTCGGTGCCGCCGCTGGACTGGACCTCGGAGACGGTCGTCAGGTTGCCCGACGGGTCGTAGCCGAAGGTCGTGTCGGAGATCGGGTTGGCGGTGTTGTTCTGCAGGGTGACCCGGCTGGTGGCCAGCCGGCCGGTCGCCGCGTCCCAGGTCTGCGCGGTGCGCAGCTGCTTGGTCGGCGTGCCGACGGTGGTCTGCACGACCTGGCCGAGCGGGCTGTAGTTGACCGTCGCGACGTACGGGCGGCTGGGCGAGCCCAGGCTCACCAGGCCGCCCTCCAGGTTGTAGCCGTAGCCGACGGTCTCGGCGGGCAGGCCGCCGTCGCCGTTGAAGGACGTCGAGGCGAGCATGCCGACGTTCTCGGTGTAGGACGCCTTGGCGGTGTAGGTACCGGCCAGGGCGCCCTCGGCGGCGGGGATGACGGTGCTGACGGAGGTCGGCTGGCCGACCGCGTTGTAGCCGTCGACCCGCTGGACGTAGGCGCTGCCGTTCTTCCCGCCCACGTACCGGGTGGAGGCGACGGGCAGGCCCTTGCCGAGCTTGTCGTAGCTCCACTCGGCCAGCAGCTTGGTCGGGTCGCCGGTGTCGGTGCCGGAGTACTCGGCGGTGCGGCGGCCCAGCTCGTCGTAGGTGAACGACAGGGTCTGCCTGCGGGCGTCCGTGGTGCTGGCGAGCCGGCCCAGCGGGTCGTAGGTGGCGCTGGAGGAGCCGGCGGCCGGGTCCGTCTGGGACGTCATCCGGCCCTGCATGTCGTAGCCGTACGTCCAGGTGTTGCCCGCGTTGTCCTGGACGGTGGAGATCTGCCCGCGCGCCGTGTAGGTGTAGCGGGTGGTGATGTCCGCGGCCGGCGCGGTGCCGGCCGTGCCGGCGGACCAGAGCCGGGCGTTCTTGGCGTCGTAGACCGCGACGTCGTCGTCGGCCTGGACCTTGAGGTAGCCGCCGGGGTGGCCGCCGGTGCCGGTGGACCACAGGGTGGTCTTGCCGGTGGGGTCGAGGACGACGAGGTTGCCGTCGGCCTGCATCACGGCGTAGGCGCCCGGGTGGCCGCCGGTGCCGCTGGACCACAGGACCTTCTCGCCGACCAGGGCGGTCAGCACGAGGTTGCCGTCCGGCTGCATGGCGAGGCGGATCCCGGCGGAGACCACCGAGGTGCCGGAGGAGATCCGGCTGCCGCCGGCGAGCTGCCGGTCGGGGGTGTCGTCGCGCTGGATGCGCACCGTGGTGCGGCCCTGCGCGTCGGTGTAGGTGGTGCCGGCCTTGCCGCCCTGGGCCGGGGTGGTGTCCACCCGGTCGGCGCCCTGGTAGCTGACGGAGCTCTGCCACAGGGTGCTGGCGAAGGAGGCCAGCGTGGTGGTGACCGGCCGGCCCTGGCCGTCGTAGGCCGTGCGGGTCACCGACGGGCCGGTGCGGTTGGTCTCCGCCCACATGGTGCTGCTCGGCGCGTGGTCGGCGTCGGAGTAGGTCGCGATGCTGGAGACCGCCCAGCCGTGCGAGTCGTAGTAGGTGGAGGACACCAGCCGGCCGGCCGAGTTGTCCGCCGGGGTCGACTGCGTCTGGCGGGGCTGGAGGGTGCCGTCGTAGATGGTGACGGCGGTGCTGTAGGAGCCGTCCTCCCGCAGGCTCTTGGTGGTGACGGAGGAGGGCGTCGGGTTGTCGCCGGCGCCGTGCACGTCGTAGGAGTAGACCCGGTCCGGCGTCTGGGTGGACTTGTCGCGGCCCGGGGACCAGACCTTCTCCCGGCGGCCCAGGGCGTCGTAGGCCGCGTCCGTCACCTGGTTGTTGACGTCCACGGAGTGCGTCACCGAGGCGCGTCCGGGTGAAACGGTGCTGGTGGCGGTCCACTTCAGCGGGTTGGTGGTGGACAGGGTGGTCGGGAGCACGCCGGTGTCGGGCTGGTACCCGGTGGTCGTGGTCCGGCCCGCCGCGTCGGTGCTGGCGGTGACCCTGCCGTAGCGGTCGTAGGACATCCCGCCGAGGGTCTGGAACTGCGGCTGCCCCTTGCCGTCGTAGCCGGTGACCGCCTGGGTGGCGGTGACCAGGCCGAGCGAGGTTCCGTTCTGGCCGAGGACGCCGTAGGTGCCCGGGTGGTCCACCGAGCCGTCGCCGTCGTAGAAGATCCGCTTGTGGGAGAGCGTGGTGTCCTTGCCGGGCGCGGTGCCGCACGGGCCCGCGACGCTGATCGTCTCCTTGGGGGAGACCAGCATCATCGGGTTGTCCGCCGGGGCGTCCGCGTACGTGGTGGTGGTGCAGGTCTCCTGCTTCGGATCGGCCAGGTCGCTCTGGTCGTCCTCCTTCCAGATCCGGCCGACGCCGTCGAAGGTGGTGCTGGTCCGGGAGGTGCGCCAACTGCCGTCCGACAGGAGGCTCATGGTCCGCGAGGAGGTCGCGGTGACCTGCCGGGCGGTGAGGTCCGGCAGGGTGGAGAGCTTGTCCGGCGCCGGGTCCTCGGAGGTCCACGCCTTGCGGGCGGCGGTGGCGGTGACCTTGGAGGTCGGCGGGTCGGCCAGGGTGCGGGTGACGACGCTGCCGCCGGCCTTGGTGTAGCCGAGCGTCTGGTACGGGGTGCCGGCCAGCCACGGGCTGTCGGTGATCTCCTCGCCCAGCGCGTTCTTCACCGTGACGCTGCGGGTCGTCCCGTCGGCCTTGTAGTCGCCGTCCATGCCCTGGAGGTAGGAGACGGTGCTCTGGGTGATCGGGTCGGGCGCGGCGCCGGTGGTGGTGGTGACGGTGCGGTAGCCCCGGAAGTCGTTCCAGGTGCGGTGCTTGTCGTCGGTCAGCTCGGAGTCGTCGCGGTGCCAGGCGGCTCCGTCGGCGTAGGTGTAGCGGGTGACCTTGGCGGGCGAGCCGGCCTTGGTGCGGTCGCTGTCGGTGACCTGCTCGACCAGGGTCTTGTGGAACCAGTCCGCGATCGGCTCCACGCCGCCCGGGGTGTTCCAGTAGACCTGGTAGCAGGCCATCGTGTCGCTGTCCGCCGAGGCGGGCATGGTCTTCTTCTCGCGCGAGCACTCCGGCGCCCGGTAGGTGACGGCGATCGACTCGCCGGTCTCGGTCTGCACGCTGGAGATGCGCGGGTGGTACAGCGGCGGGGCGGCCGGGGTGAGGCCGTCGACCCGGTTGTCCATCTCGATGCCGGTGAAGGTCACCGGGTCGAGCGTGATCGGCCCGCTGCCGCCGGCGGAGGTGTCCTTGCCGGTGTGGACGATCGAGGACAGCCACATGACCGACTGCAGCGAGCCGGTGGCCTTCTGGTCCTGGGTCTTGCCGGTGACCGGGTCGTAGGTGCCGCCGGCGTCCGAGAACACGTGGTCGAGCTCGTAGGTGTCGACGTCCTGCCAGCCGGAGACGGTGCGGACCCTGGTGTCGATGCCCTTCAGGCGGTAGGTGGACCAGAACGTCGGCCCGCCGGTCAGGCAGACGCCGTCGGTCTTGTCGTCGTCACCGACCTTGTTCTTCCAGTCGGACTCGCAGTGCAGGTCGTACGGCGTGTCCGGCCAGTTGGCGGCGGTGTCCGAGGAGAGGTTGCCGTCCTTGCAGACGCTGTCCGACTTGGTGCAGCGCTGCGCGGCGCGGAAGACCACCTGGGCGGCCGGCTCGCGGCCCGCGCGGGCGTCGGCCAGTTGGTAGCCGTAGGAGATCTTCGTCAGCCGGCCACCGCGGGTGTACTTGGTGATCGTGCCGCCCTTGTCGTCCTTGGCGACCTGGCCGTAGCCCATGTTGTAGTAGTTGGACTCGGTCGCCCAGTCGTAGCGCTGGACGTTGCCGTGGGCGTCGACGACGAAGTCCAGGTTGAAGCGCCAGCCGACCGGCTTGTCGCACTGGGAGTCGTCGCCCTTGTCCGAACTGTGGCACGGGTCGCCCGACTTGGGGTGGTAGACCGGCACGCCCCAGGCGCTGTTCGTGGCGTCGTCCGAGGTGGTGCCGGGGGCGTGGTTCAGACCCAGGTAGTAGGCGGTGCCGTCGGTCGTGGTGACCTTGAAGTACTCGCCCTGCCACAGGCCGTTCGCGGCGTCGGTGAGCCGCTCGATCTTCGTGCCGTCGTCGCTCTGGAGGTGGTACGCCCCGTTGTCGTCGCGCAGCAGGCGGCCGTTGTGGCTGCCCAGCTGGAGCGTGGCGTTCCAGCCGGCCCAGCACTCGTCGCCGGAGTCCTTGATCCCCTGGTCCTTGCAGCCCTTGTAGGAGCGCTCGATGAAGCCGGGGGTGTACGACCAGCCGTCACCGATCCAGGAGGACTGGGAGTTGCGCGCGGAGGTCTCGCCGTCCACCGACTGGGAGTCGTAGGAGAGGCTGACCGTCGGCGCGGTACCGCCCAGCGACGGGGGCACGGTGACGGGGTAGTGGTAGGTGAAGGCGCCCGAGGCCGAGGCCGACCAGGAGCCGGAGGCGGACAGCGAGGTCGCGCCGAAGTCCCCCTGGGAGCCGTTGGAGCCCGCGACGGCGGCCACCGCCATGCCCCCGGAGGAGGCCTGCGCGGCGGGGGCCGCGAAGAAGGAGGAGGACTTCCCGGCGACCGCCGAGCCGGGCAGGGCGACGGTGCCGCTGACCTTCCGGCCGACCGGGTCGTTGACCGACTCCAGCGGGGTGCGGGTGCGGCAGGCGGCCACCTGGGGGGTGGTCAGCGCACAGGCCGGCATCGCGACGAGGTGCAGCCGCGAGGCCCAACCGCCGCCGTAGGCCTGCTCGATGGAGCCGTAGTCCAGGGAGACCGACACGCTGCCCGTGTCGGTTCCGCGGTCGGCGCGGCTGAGGCCGACCAGCAGGCCGTCCACGCCGGCCCCCTGGGCCCGCCCGCGGTCGGCCACGGTGACCTGCACGGCGGACACCGGGGACACCGGGGTGAGCGGGGCGGCCAGGGCACGGGCCCGCTCACCGAGGGCCGCCGGAGCGGCCGGTGAGACCGAGACCGGCAGCGAGCCGGCCTTCACCTCGCCCGCCGGAGCTGCCAGGCTGCGCACCGCGGAGGCGCCGCCGAGGTCGACGGTGGCGCTGGCGGCGGCGGGCCACTGCGGGCCCTTCACCTCGTGCGGCCTCAACTCCCGTGCGCCGGCCGGGACCACCGGCTTGGGGGCGTTGCCCGCGGGGCTGTCCGCCGGGTGGCCCGGCACCTTCGGCTGGGAGGGGAGCGGGTCCGCGTCCCAGACCTTGTCCGTGTAGCGGTAGCCGCCCACGACGGAGTCGGCGACCGCGAACGGCGCCGACAGCGCGAGGGCGGTGACGGTCGCGACCGTCACCGCTCCCCGTTTCATCCAGGCCCGGCGGCGGGCTCTGTCGAGTATGCGGAACCCCTGGGCTCCGCGTGGTCCTGCGCGCATGCGCACAATCCCCCATGAGAACGAACAGTGACATCCGTTGAGGTCACGTCAGCTGACGGGCCGTCCTCGGCCCGGCTGGAACCGTATTGCCATGACAAAGGGTCAGCAATACCCTTCCCCAGCGGTCACACCTTCCTCATCCGCCACACAGGTTCACCAAGTCGTTCACCAAGTGGTCGGAGACGGACGGAACGACCGCAATTCCGACACACGGCGGCCCGTGCGACGCAGCGTTCTGTGAGAAGAACCACAGCGGCGCGCGCGGTGGCCGCTTCCGGTCCTCGAAAGGACGACGACACATGGGGGAGCGCACCCGCGCCCGGAGTCATCCGGCCCGAATACCGACACGCCGCCTGGCGGTGTCGGCGGTGGTCACCGGGCTGCTGCTCGGCACCGTCGGCCCGGCGCTGGCGGACGACGTGCCGGCCGGCGCCGGAGCCGCGGCGGGCAGCGCCGCGGCCTCGCCGCTGGCGGCCGCGAAGGCCGAGGCCGTCCGCACCGGGAAGCCGGTCACCGTCGACGGGCTCACCACCGAGACCGACGAGACCGTCGCCAACGCCGACGGCACCTTCAGCGTCACCAGCCACCTCCAGCCCGCCCGGGTCCGCCGGGGCGACGGCTGGGCGGCGGTGGACGCGGCGCTGGTCCGCAACGCGGACGGCAGCCTCTCGCCGAAGGCGACGCCCTCCGGACTGGCCCTGTCCGGCGGCGGCACCGGTCCGCTGGCCACCCTCACCGACGCCGAGGGCCACCGGCTCTCGTACACCCTGCCGTTCCCCCTGCCCGCACCTCAGGTCAGCGGCAGCACCGCGCAGTACGACGGGGTGCTGCCCGGCGTCGACCTCAAGGTCACCAGCACCGACCAGGGCGGCTTCCACGAGGTGCTGGTCGTCCACGACGCGAAGGCCGCCGCGAACCCGGCGCTCGCCGCGCTCCACCTGACGGCCACCACCAGCGACGGCCTGACGCTGAACGCGGACGCCGACGGACGGGTCGCCGCGACCACCGCCGACGGCACGGCCGCCTTCCGCTCCCCCGCTCCGCTGATGTGGGACTCCACCCGCACGGCCTCCGGCAGCGCCCCGAGCGCCGCGCCGCAGAACGCCGCACCGCAGAACGCCGCGCCGCGGGCCGCCGCCCCGAAGTCGGCCGCAGCGCCGAAGGCCGCCGCGGCCCCGGCCGCCGAGGGCGCGGACGGCGCGACCGCCCCCGCGGCCCCGACCCCGACCGCCACCCCCACCGCTCAGCCGGCCACGGCCTCCACCGCCGAGCAGCCCGGCACCGCCGCCCAGGTGCGGCCGATCGCGGTGACCAGCTCGCCCGGGGCGCTCACGCTCGTCCCGGACGCCGGCCTGCTCACCGATCCGGCCACGGTGTGGCCGGTGTACATCGACCCGTACACCAGCCCGATCACCAGCAAGAAGAGCCACTTCATCACGGTGAAGGAGGGCTGCCCGTCGCAGAGCGCGTACGACGACGCCCAGGACAACGGCGAGGGCGTCGGCTACCAGCACTGGAAGGACTGCTACGGCCTCAACCGCGCCTACTTCGAGATCAACATCGGCAACCTCACCAAGGCCATGGTGATCTCCAAGTCGACGATCCACCTCACCTCGACGTACGGCGCCTCCTTCGACTGCGACAACGAGACCGACGTCAAGCTGGCGACGGTCACCGGGATCAGTGGTTCCACCACGTGGAACAACCAGCCGGACGTGACCGGTGACGGCTACATCGGCGGCACCCAGAAGGTGAAGAGCTCCAACCCCTCCCAGCACTGCGGCGACCACGACGCCAACTGGGAGGTCACCGGGCAGATCAAGAAGCTGGCCGGCGAGAAGGACAGCTGGACCTTCGGGCTGTTCGGGAACGAGTCCAAGTCGTCCGGCAACAACGACTTCGTCCGTTTCGCCAACAACCCGTACTTGACGACGGTCTTCGACATCGCGCCCCGGGTGCCGGACAAGCTGGGCACCACCCCCGCCGCCGTCTCGCCCTCGAGCAACGGCTGCGACGGCGCCGATCCCGGCTGGATCGGTCAGTCCGGTCTGGCCGGCGACGCCTCGGACATCACCCTGAACGCGCACCTCGACACCGACATGAGCGGCGTCAACCTGCGCGCCCGGTACGAGGTGTGGGACACCAAGATCGCCGACTCGGCCGGCAACTCCACCGGGAAGGGCTCCCCCGTCAGCGGCTGGGTCAGCGACGGTGGCACCACCCGCCAGAACATCGGCTTCAAGGTCGCGGACGGCCACCAGTACGGCTGGCACGTGCGGGCAGACGACGACACCCTGATGAGCGGCTGGTCCCCGAACTGCTACTTCAAGGTGGACCTCAGCGCGCCGAGCGTGCCGACCTTCACCGAGTCGCCGGTGTTCCCGCCGCTCGGCAGCGACCACGCCCCGACCGGCCACGCCGGCGACACCGGCGTCAAGGTCACCGTCAGCGCCAACGACCCGACGCCGACCGGCTGCACCCGCGGCTCCTGCGTCAGCAGCGGCATCGACCGCTTCGAGTACGCGCTGGACGTCAACATCCCGGCCAACGGCGCCGCCAAGGTGGACGCCGTCCAGGCCGGCGGCGGCAACGCCACCGCCGACATCCCGATCGTCCTCAGCGCCGCCCAGTGGGGCGCCCACACCCTGTTCGTCCGGGCCGTCGACAACGCCGGCAACACCCAGGGCACGGTGGGGCAGTACAGCTTCTTCGCCCCCTGGAACCCGAACACCAAGGTGGCCGCCGGCGACCTCGACGGCGACGCCGTGCCCGACCTCGTCGCCCCCACCACCGGCGGGGACCTCGTCCTGGTGCGCGGCAACGCCGACCCGGCCGCCCCGCCCGTCACCGTCTCCACCAAGGCGCAGAGCCCGGACGGCACCGGCTGGAACAACTACCTGGTCGCGCACCGCGGCACGGCCACCGGCACCAACGTGGACGACCTGTTCGCCTACGACAAGGCCACCCACGAGCTGTACCTCTACCCCAACGACGCCATCACTCCCGGCGGCACCAGCGGCCACTTCACCCTGACCCAGAACGTCGTGCCGATCCGCAACTCCGGCAGCTGCCCGGCGAAGGGCTCGGACGGCACCTGGAACAACGTCAGCCAGATCCTGGCTCCCGGCAAGCTCGCCGGCTTCGCCGACGCCCCGGACCTGATCACCGTCGACAAGGGTGAACTCTGGTACTTCCCGGGCACCTTCCAGGCCGGCTGCAACCTCGGTGCCGGCGTGCGGATCGGCACCGGCGACTGGTCGGACGTCACCCTGCTGGCGCCCGGCACCGTGAACGGCGTGCCGACGCTGTGGGCGCGCAACGACACCACCGGCGCCGTCAGCAGCTTCCCGCTGACCTTCTCCGGCGGCGTCCCGACCACCCGGATCGCCGCTCCGACCGGCGCCGCGCTGGTCTCCGGCGTCCTGGACACCGCGAACAAGAACCTCTGCCTGGACATCGACCACGCGCGGACCGCCAACGGCACCCCGGCGCAGATGTACACCTGCAACGGCACCGACGCCCAGACGTTCACCCTGGGCGCCGACAGCACCGTGCACGTGATGGGCAAGTGCCTCGACGTGGTGAAGGGCGGCACCGACAACAACACGGCGGTGCAGCTCTACCAGTGCAACAACACCGGCGCCCAGCAGTGGGTCCCCGGCCCGTACCCGGGCACCCTGAAGAACCCGCAGTCCGGCCGCTGCCTGGCCGACCCGGCGAGCAACCGCACCCCGCGCACCCAGGTGATCATCTACGACTGCCTGAACATCGCGGACCAGAAGTGGGCCGCCACCAGCGGCAACGTGCTGCCCGCCGCCCAGACGGTGCTCCCGCTCGGCGTGGGCGGGAAGGACTACCCGACCGTCGCCTCGCCCGGGGACGTCCAGGGCACCGGCTTCCCGGCGCTGTACGCGGGCAGCGGCTCCGGCCGGCTGGTCGAGTTCCCGGGCGCCGCGGCGGTCGGCGGCCTCGCCCAGTTCGCCGCTCCGGTGTCCATCGGGCACGTCCACCGGCCGACCGCCTGGTGGAAGCTGGACAGCACCGAGGACAGCGTCCGCACCGACGGCGCCCTGGCCCTCTACGGCACCGCCGCCGTCGTCGCCGACCCGGACCGCGGCAGCGCGCTCGCCCTCAACGGCACCACCGCGTTCGCCGACACCCCGGGCCCCGCGGTCGACACCAGCCGCAGCTACACCGTGTCGGCCTGGGTCAGGCTGACCAGCCTGACGAACAACTCGAGTTTCGTCTCGCAGTCCGGCACCACCGGCAACGGCCTCCAGCTGTACTACTCCAGCGGCGCTCACGCCTTCGCGTTCGGCCACGGGCACGCCGACGACACCGCCGGCGCGTTCACCAGCGCCTACGGGCCCACCACCGGGCCGCTCAGCCCGAAGACCAACACCTGGTACCACCTGGTGGGCGTCTTCGACGCGGACAGCCAGCAGCTGAAGCTGTACGTCAACGACGAGACCGCGGCCGCCGCCGACTACACGGGCACGGTGTGGAACGCCACCGGCCCGGTGCAGATCGGCCGCCGCAAGTACCAGGGCTTCTACGGCGAGTACACCGCCGGCCGGGTCGCGGACGTCCAGCTGTTCGCCGAGGCCCTCACCCCGGGCGGCGTGCGCTCGATCGGCAAGGACCGCCCGGTCCCGACCCAGCTGAGCTGACACCCGTCCGCCGGCGCTCCAGGCCCCGGCCCCCCCCCCCCCCGGGGGGGCCCCC
>NZ_JBEPAK010000225.1:0-11639 GCF_040298565.1 Kitasatospora sp. NPDC001539
GATGCTCCTCATGGACTCCCTTCTCCGCCTTGCGATGCACGCACCCCAACGCCGCCCCGCCCGCCCTTCGGGCGGACGACGGGGGTTTGAAGACGCCCTAGGAGGCGTCGCCGGTGCCGGCGGTCCGGAGGGCGAGGGCCGGGTCGGCCGGGTCGGTGGCCTCGGCCCGCAGCAGGCGCAGCAGGAGGCGGCCGGCCCGCTGGTACGGGGTGTCGTCGTCGTGCAGCACGGCCTGCGAGTTGGCGGTCTCCAGGACCGCGATCAGGGCGAAGGCGAGGTCGCCGGGGTCGGTGTCGGGGCGCAGGGCGCCGGCCGCGCGGGCGTCGGTGAGGGCGGCCGTCACCGTCTCGTGCCACTCCCGGGAGCAGGCGGCCAGCGCGTCCCGGACGGCGCCGGGGCGGGCGTCGAACTCGGCGGTGACCTCGTAGAAGAAGCAGCCGCCGGGGAAGACCCGGTCGCGGGAGTAGGCGAGCCAGCTCTCGCACAGGGCACGGGCCCGGGCGAGGCCGGGCGGGGTGTCGGCGACCGGGACGACCACGGCGTCGGCGAAGATCCGGCGGGCGGCCCGGACGGTGGCGAGCTGCAACTCCTCCTTGGAGCCGAAGCCGGCGAAGACGCCGCTCTTGCTGAGTCCGAGGTCGGTGGCGAGGCGGCCGATGGAGAGCGCTTCCAGGCCTTCGACGGAGGCGATCGCGACGGCGCGGTGGAGCACCGCCCGGCGGGTCTCCTCGCCGCGCAGGACCCTTCCGTCCGTGGTCGGTCCGGTCATCGTCCGCCCCCGTTCTGCTCGCCGTGCGTGCGCCCAGGGTAGTGCGTGGGCGGTCGGTGCCCCGAAAACTGAACGAACGATCGTGCTAATATCTCGCGCCGAACCAGGACGCGGCACGAGGAACCACCCCGCACGGCCCCGCAGGAACACCCGTCAGCACCGACCGGGAGGCCCGATGGACCCGACCCAGGCACTGATCCGCACCGTCCTCAACCCCACCGCCCGGATCGCCCCCGACCTGGCCGGCCGGGCGGCCTTCGAACTCTTCCGGCGCCCGCTCCGCCGCAGCCGGGTCCGCCCCGACGAGCAGGACGTCCACCGGCGGGCCGTCCGCGAGCCGCTGGCCGTCGACGGCGGACAGGTCGTCGGCTACCGCTGGGGCGGCGGCGAGCGCCCCGTCCTGCTGCTGCACGGCTGGCGCTCGCGGGCCTCCCGCTTCGCGCCCTTCGTGCCCCGGCTGCAGGCGCTCGGCCTCAGCGTCCTGTCCTTCGACGCGCCCGGCCACGGCGACTCCGGCGGGCACGCCACCAGCGTGCTCGAGTACCGCGACATCGCGCTGCGGCTCCAGGAGCGCTACGGCCCGTTCGAGGCCGTGGTCGCGCACTCGCTGGGCGTGTGCGCGGCCTTCGGCGCACTGGCCGACGGCCTGCGGGCGGGCCGGCTGGCGGCCGTCTCCGGGGTGTCCGAGGTCGGCTTCTTCCCGACCGCGTTCTGCGCCGGGCTGGGCCTGAACGCCGCGGTGGAGGAGGCGCTGCGCCGCCGGATCGAGCAGGAGCTGTTCGCCGGGGACGCCGGAGCCTGGGAGCGCTACGACGCCGCCCTCCAGGCGGGCTCCCTCGACCTGCCGGTGCTCCTCCTGCACGACGAGGGCGACCGGGTCGTCCCGCCGGCCCAGGCACACCGGCTGCGGCGGGCCTTCGGCGACCGGCTCGACCTGGTGGTCACGCAGAACCTCGGCCACCGGAGAATCATCAGGGAACCGGCCGTCGTTGACCAGGTGATCGGATTCATCGCCGCCGGCTCGGAGGTCGCTGCCGCATGAAGCTCGTCGAACTGCACGCCCGCGCCATGGAGTTGGCCACCGGGGTGGTGGACGGCGTACGGCCGGAGCAGCTGGACCTGCCCACCCCCTGCGCCGGGTGGACACTGCGCCGGCTGCTGGAGCACTGCGTGGGCCAGCACCGGGGCTTCGCCGCGGCCGCCCGCGGCGCGGGGCCGGACCTCGCGCTGTTCGCGGACGCCCCGGTCGACCCCGACCCGGCGGAGGCCTTCCGCCGGACCGGCACCGAACTCACCGCCGCCTTCCGCGCGGCGGCCGCCGCCGACCGTCCGCTCTGGCTGCCCGAGATCCGCGACGGCGCTCCGTTCCCGCTCGCCCAGGCGGTGGGCTTCCACCTGCTCGACACCCTGGTGCACGGCTGGGACGTCGCCGCGGCGCTCGGCGCCCCGGAGGAGCTGGTCGCGGCGGTGGACGGCGACGACGCCCTGGTCGGCGCCCTGCTGGCGGTGACCGAGGCCGTCCCGAACACCCCGGAGGCCCGGGCCCCCGGCCGGGCCTTCCGCCCGGGCCTCGAACCCGGCGCCGCCGACGGCCGGTTCGACCGCGCCCTGGCCCTGCTCGGCCGCGACCCGGGCTGGAAGGCCCAGGGCTCCTGAAGCGGGGGCCCGGGGCTCCTGAAACGAGGGTTCGGGGCTCCTGGAGTGCCGCGTCCGCCGGATCCGGGAGGCCGGCCGGGCCCTAGGCCTGCCGGGCCTTCCGCTCCCGGTTCTCGTCCGGGAAGCGCGGCCCGCCGATCAGGAAGAACAGGGCGGCGGTCGGAAAGCCGAGCGAGGCGGCCAGCAACACGATGAACTGCCAGAACATCTTCCGCTCCTCGTCACTCCCGGGCCGACCGGACACCCGAAGGTGGTGCCAAACCTGACCGGCCCCGATTGGCCGAATTGTCCAGTCGCTATCCGACGGTATGGCCGAATTGCGCCGGCTGCCACCGGGCGGCGGGCGCCGGCCCGCGCCACACCGACGCAAGGGGCTGGGCGCGGGCCGGGGGCGGCGGCCACACTGTCGGGATGCAGCTACAGCTCGCAGGGGAAGCACGGCGGCCCGACCGGGAGAGCGAGGACTTCGCGGCGGCCTCGCCGGAGGCGCTGGTCCTGCTGGACGGCGCCAGTTCGCCGGCCGGCCTGGAGTCCGGGTGCCGGCACGGAACGGCCTGGTACGTCCGCCGGTTGGGGGTGCACCTGCTCGCCCGGCTCACCGACCGGGCGGACCGCTCGATCACCGAGTGCCTGGCGGACGCGATCGTCGAGACGGCCGCGCTGCACGGCGGCCGCTGCGACCTCGCCCACCCCAACACGCCCGCCGCGATGGTGGTCGCGGCCCGGCGGCACGGCGAGTCGCTCGAGTACCTGGTGCTCGGCGACTCGCTGCTGGTGCTGGAGTTCAAGGACGCCCCGCCCAAGGTGATCGGCGACAACCAGCGCTTCCCCGGCGGGGAGGAACTGCGCCGCCAGGTCTGGGCGACCGTCCCGGGCTCGGCCGAACGGGCCGCGCTGCACCTGGAGTACGCGACGGCCGTGCGGGCCGCCCGCAACCGGGGCAACGGGCCGTGGATCGCCGCCGCGAGCCCGCGCGCCGCCCAGCACGCCGAGACCGGCTTCGTCCGGCTGGACCGGCTGCACGCCCTGGCCGCGCTGACCGACGGCGCCTCGCGTTACACCGAGCGCTTCGGACTGGGCAGTTGGGGCGACGTGCTGCGGTTGCTCGCGGAGGCCGGCCCGGGCGAGCTGATCGCCCAGGTCCGCGAGGTGGAACGGGCGGACGCCGCCTGCGAGCGGTGGCCGCGCGGCAAGACCCACGACGACGCCTCGGCGGTCTACGCGCTGCTGTAGCCGCCGGCCCCGCCGCGGCACCGGGACGGCCGGGCCCGCCGTACCCCGGTTCCCTCGTACCGCCGGTTCCCTCGTACGCCCGGTACGGCAGGCTACCGTTGGGCCGGACGCAACAGACCGGGGCGTGGCCGATCCTCGCTCCACGTAGGACCGGGGGGTGGGTGCGGGTGGATCCGCTGTCGTTGTCGGCGGTGACGGCTTTCCTGGGCGCGGCCGGCGCGGGGATGGCCAACGAGGCGGGCAAACGCGCCTGGGAGACGGTCGGCGGGCTGCTGGCCCGTGCGGTGGGGCGGGAGGTGCCGGCCCCGGTCGGGCAGGCGGAACGGGAGTCCGTCGCGGGCCTGCTGGTGGCGCAAGCGCTCCGCAGCCCGGAGCAGGCCAGGGCGCTCGCCGCCGTGATGAGCGGAGGGGGCGCCGCTGCGGCGGCGGCGCACGGCGTGCCGCGCTCGCTCCCGGCCTCGACGCGCTTCTTCACCGACCGCAAGGGACCGCTGGCGCTGCTGGACCGCGAGGCCGACCGCAAGCCCGACGGACTCCCCAAGGTGGCCGTCCTGCACGGGCCGGAGGGGATCGGCACCAGCGCCCTGGCCGTCCACTGGGGCGGTCGCGAGGCCCGCCGGTTCCCGGACGGAACCCTGTACGCGGACCTGCGCGGCGGATCGGCGAACACCGCCCCGACGGCCGCGACGGTCCTGAGGCACTTCCTGTCGCGGCTCGGAGTCCCGGCGGAGCACGTGCCGCCCGCGGTGGACGACCGGATCGACCTGTTCCGCTCCCTGCTCGCCGGGCGCCGCATGCTGGTCGTGCTCGACCACGCCCGGTCTGCGGCGCAGGTCCAGCCGCTGGTCACGGCCGCACCAGGGGTGTTCACCGTGATCGTCGCGCGCCGTCCCCTGACCGGACTGGACGCCGTCACCATTCCCGTCGGCCCGCTGTCCGACAAGGACGCCAAGCGCCTGCTGACCGACCTCGCGGGCCGGCCGGCCATGACCACGGCCCGGGCCGCGCTCCCCTCGCTGCTGGAACGCTGCGCCGGCTCACCGCTCGCGCTGCGCACCATGGCCCCGCACCTGGCCGAGGGGTCCCTCCTCGGTCCGGCGGCCGCGTCGTCCCCGGTCCGGGCGGCGGCCGAGGAGGCGTACCGTCGCCTGGCCCCGGACGCTGCCCTGGTCTACCGGTTGGGCTCGCTGCGCCCCTGGCCGTCCCTCCACGCGGGCGCCGTGGCGGCGGCCGCCGACGTCCCGGAGGCGGAGGCGGTCCGGGTGCTGGCCGAACTCGCCGACCAGCAGCTGCTGGAGAGCACCGGGGACGGCCGCTACCGCTACCGGCCGGCGGTGCGCGCCCACGCCGAGGAGGCCGCGGTCCGCGAGCACGGCCTGGCGGGGTGCGCCGCCGCCGTGGCGCGCGCCGTGGACTGGTACCTGCGGTTCGCCGTCCAGGCGGACTACGCGGCGCTGAAGGAGCGCTGGCACCTCGGCCCGCTGTACGCCGAGCTCGGCCCGGGGCCCTACGAGGACGAGGGCGCGGCCGTCGCCGCGCTGGCGGCCGAACTCGGGAATCTGGTGGAAGCCGTGCTCGCCGCCGAGGAGTTCGGCCGGTTCGACACGGTCTGCCAGAGCGTCGAGGCGCTCTGGGCGGTGCAGCTCAAGGCCGGCTGCCACGACGCCCTGCTGCCCGCGCTGCGGGCCGGGGCCCGCACGGCCGAACGCCACTGCCGGGGCACCCGGACGGCCGGCCGGATGCACACCCAACTCGCCTTCGCGCTGATGGAGTCGCGTCAGGACGAGGAGGCGGAACGGGAGTTGCTGGCGGCCGCCGAGGACGAGGCCCGGGCCGGCCACCTGCGCGGCCGGGCGACGGCCGTCGAGTCGCTGGGCCTGCTGCGGCTGCGCCAGTGGCGCTTCCGGTCCGCCCTGGAGTGCTTCGAGCAGGCCGACGTGCTGCTCGACGGCATCGGCCCGGCCGACGACGGCGCCGCCGATCTGCCGCGGGCGCACGCGCTGCTGCAGCGCCACCGCGGGCGGGCGCTGCGGGGCCTCGGCCGGTTCGACGCGGCGCGGCAACGGCTCGCGGCCGCACTGGAGTTCTTCCGGGACAGCGGGGAGCGCTACAACACCGCCCGGGTGCTGACCGACCTCGCCGAGCTCCACCTCGACACCGCCGAGCCCGACGCGGCGCTCCTGCTGGTCGACGAGGCCGCCGCCCTGCTGAGCCGGGAGAACGCCGCCGTCCACCTCAGCTACCTGGCGGCCCTGCGGGACCGGTGCCGTCCCGAGGCCCGGTGACCCGCACCCGCACCCGCTCCCGGCGGCTTCCGGTCCGGACCGTCAGCCCGGTGGCGGCCAGTTCCGTCGGGTCGGAGCCGGTGCGCAGCCGGGCGTGCAGCGCCGAGGCGTGCGCGCCCGGATCGCCGTCGGCGTCGGCCGTCAGGCGGAGCAGCAGGCCGCTGCGGTGCAGCACGGTGCACTCCCGCGGGCCGGTGACGTAGGCGGCGAGCGAGGCGTACCGGTGGCGGCCGAGCACCTCGGCGGCCCACTCCAGGGGAGAACCGAACCGGGGGTCGTCCGCCTCGCCGTACCGGAGGACCACGTCGGCGAGGTCCAGCACGCCGGGATCGAGGGTCTCCTCGTGCACGGCGAGGTGGCCCTCGCCCTCGCCGCCGGGGTCGTGACGGGGCTCGGCGAAGCGCTGGACGGAGACCGTGCCGTCCGCCGCGGTGCTGGTCAGGACGTGCAGCGGGGCGGTCCGCAGCGGCGGCTCGTACGGGGGCAGCGGCAGCGGGTCGAGCAGCGCCGGGGCGGTCGGCTCGGGGATGCCGATCAGCTCGTAGAAGAGCCCGCGCAGCAGCTCCGCGGAGCGTCCCGGGTCCGAACTCGTCAGCGTGGCGGGCCCTTCGAGGGGGCGGTGTCCGGCCAGCACCTCCTCCACCTGGGGCAGCAGCGCGCCGTACGGATCGAGGCGGGGCGCGGACCGGACGAACGCGGCGACCGGCGACGACGCCCCGAGCACGTCCGGGTCGGCCGCCCCCAGCAGGACCGGCGTGCCGCACGCGGCGGCGTAGTAGCTGACCGACCCGAAGTCGCCCAGGACGAGGTCCGCGGCGATCAGGGCCTGCCGCCAGCCCTCGAGCGGGTCGACGAGGGCGAGCCCGGCCCGCCGCGCCCTGTCCAGCCAGAGGCGGATCTGGCCGGGGCCGTGGCCGTGCCAGACGTTCGGGTGGAGGACGGCCGCCACCCGGTACTCGTCGACGGGGAGTTCGGAGGTCAGCCGGGGCAGCAGGAGCGGGAGGACGTCCTCGGGGCCGGCGTCGCCGAAGAGCGAGGTCGGGTTCCAGGTGGAGTTCAGCAGGACGAGGCGCTGCCCGGGACGCACTCCCAGGGCGCGCCGGTACCGGTCGCGGTGGCGCCGGGCGGCGAGGATGCGGTCGAAGCAGGGATCACCGGCCAGCACCGCGGTCGGCAGGGCCTCGGGGCAGGCTTCGGCGAGCCGTGCGACCTGCTCGGGGTGCGAGAACACCATGGCGTCCGCGATCGGGGTGCCGTCGTCGGACAGGACCCACTCCGGCCCGAGCCCGAACACGCTGTCCGGTGTCCGGTGTCCGGTGTCCGGTGTCCGGTGCGGCCAGTTTCTTATTGTATCCGGCGCCGTGCGAGAGGACGGCCAACTTCCCCTTCAGATCGGTGAGTTGGCCGCCGAAGCTGGCAGACACCGCGAGGTCCGCCGGCACCGAGAGCGCCTGCTCCCAGGGCAGCACCGGGACTCCCGTCGCGGCGAGCAACTCCGCCACGCCGGAGCGGAACGGTGACGAACCGGGGCAGGTCGCCAGGATCTGGAGCCGGAGGTCGTCCCGGAACAGCGGAAGCACGTCGAGCAGCCGGGTCGCCGCGGTCACGTTGTGGACGACCAGCAGCACCCGCCGGCACCGCCCGCGGGTGGTCCAGCGGTCGGCATCGGGCCCCACGGGTACGCGAACCCAGTGCCTCAGGTCCTCGCCCACGCGCTGTCCCCGCCCTTCCGCTCAGGAGCCCCCGGCCACCGGTCCGGTCACCCGGCCGAAAGGATCAACGTATCGCGGAGGGGCCCCGAGGCGTGCGGGCGCCGGGAAACGGCCGGGCGGCGGCGGGACCGGAGGTCGGTTCCGCCGCCGCCCAGGGGGCCGGGATCAGTGCGCGTCGGTGGGGACGGTGCCGAGGCGGCCGGCCTGGAAGTCCTCCAGGGCCTGCTGGAGCTCGCGGTGGCTGTTCATGACGAACGGGCCGTACCAGGCGACGGGTTCGCGGATCGGGAGGCCGCCGAGGAGGACGACCTCGAAGTTGGGGTTGCGGGAGTCCTGGCTCTCGTCGGCGCGGATGGTGAGGGAGTCGCCGTCGCCGAACAGGACGGCCTGGCCCATCCCGAACGGGCGCCGCTCCTGGCCGGCCGAGCCCCGGCCGGCCAGGCCGTAGGCGAGGGCGTTGAAGTCGGCGCGCCAGGGCAGGGTGATCTGGGCGCCGGGGCTGATGGAGGCGTGGATCATCGTGATCGGGGTGTGGGTGGCGCCGGGGCCCTGGTGGCCGTCGATCTCGCCGGCGATCACCCGGAGCAGCGCGCCGCCGTCCTCGGAGCTGAGCAGCTTGACGCTGCCGCCGCGGATGTCCTGGTACTTCGGGGCGATCATCTTGTCCGAGGCGGGCAGGTTGACCCACAGCTGGAGGCCGTGGAACAGACCGCCGGACATCACCAGCGACTCCGGCGGGGTCTCGATGTGCAGCAGGCCGGAGCCGGCCGTCATCCACTGGGTGTCGCCGTCGGTGATGACGCCGCCGCCGCCGTGCGAGTCCTGGTGCACGAACGTCCCGTCGATGATGTAGGTGACCGTCTCGAAGCCCCGGTGCGGGTGCCACGGGGTGCCCTTGGGCTCGCCGGCCGCGTAGTCCACCTCGCCCATCTGGTCCATCATGATGAACGGGTCGAGGTGCTTGGTGTCGATCTTGGCGAAGGCGCGGCGGACGGGGAATCCCTCGCCCTCGTAGCCCTCGGGGGCGGTGACCACGGTGCGGACGGGCCGGGCGCTCGCGACGGCCTGGTCCGGCGTGGTGACGCGCGGAAGGGTCAGCGGGTTGTCGACGGTCACGGCGGGCATGTCGGCCTCCTTCGGGGGGTCTCTGGCCTACGTCCACGAGGTTAGTTCAATTCTCAACAACAGGCAAGTTGAAAATTGAACTAAGTGGTTGCGGAAGAGCGCGGCTCCCCTCCCAGGATGGGCCGCCGGGCGGCGCGGCGCGCGTCGGCCCGGCCGGCCCGGCCGCAGGGCGGCGGTCGACGGGCGACGGTCGACGGGTGACGGGTGGTGCGCGACGGGTCAGCCGTACATCCGGCGCATGGTGAAGTCGACCATCTGCTCGACCGCCTTGGCGTCGAACACCATCCGGTGCTCGCCCTCCATGTCCAGCGCGAAGCCGTAGCCGGTCGGCAGCAGGTCCAGCACCTCCGCGCCGGTGACCGTGAAGTGCTTGGAGTCCTTGCCGGCGTAGCGGCGCAGCTCCTTGAGCGAGCTGAACATCGGGATCACCGGTGTCGGCGTGTTGTGCAGCGCCAGGAAGCCGGGGCGGTCGCCGCGCGGGCAGTGCACCTTCGAGGTGATGAAGATCGCCTGGAAGTCCTCGACCGCCATCGAGCCGGTGGTGAAGGCCCGGACGGCGTCCGCCAGGGACGGCGGGGAGGGCTCCGGGTACAGCGACTGCTGGGGCGCCTGCCCCTGCGCGCCGTACGCGTCGGGTCCGGGCATGCCGTTCATGCCCGGCTGCGGACCCGCCTGCTGCTGGTAGGGGTCGCCCGGGTATGCGTTCTGGTCATATCCGTACACACGGACAGGCTAGCGGGAGCGCACCCGCCCGCGCTGGCGCCGATCCTGACAAGGAGTGGCCGCGTCGGCTGTGGGACGTGACCACGTTCATAGCCGATTCACCGCCGAGGGCTTGCCCAAGTTACCGCTGGGTAGCATCATGATGCCTACTGGTGGGTACGGGGCGCCCGAAACGAGGCGGTCACCCGGAAGCGACGAACCGGAGAAAACAGGCCATGGGTCACTACAAGTCCAACCTGCGGGACGTGGAGTTCAACCTCTTCGAGGTGTTCGGTCGCGACCAGGTGTACGGCACCGGACCGTTCGCCGACATGGACGTCGACACCGCGAAGAACATCCTCAGCGAGATCGCGCGCCTGGCCGAGAACGACCTCGCCGCGTCCTTCGCCGACACCGACCGCAACCCGCCGGTGTTCGACCCGGAGACCAACACTGCCCCGATCCCGGCCGCGTTCAAGAAGAGCTACCAGACCTTCATGGACGCCGAGTGGTGGCGCCTGGGCATCCCGGAGTCCATCGGCGGCCAGGTCACCCCGAACTCGCTGATCTGGGCCTTCGCCGAGCAGATCCTGGGCTCGAACCCGGCCATCTGGATGTACTCCTCCGGCCCGGCCTTCGCCGGCGTCATCGCCGAGGAGGGCACCGAGGAGCAGCTCGAGATCGCCAAGCGGATGACCGACCGCCTGTGGGGCTCCACCATGGTCCTCACCGAGCCCGACGCGGGCTCCGACGTCGGCGCCGGCCGCACCAAGGCGATCAAGCAGGAGGACGGCTCCTGGCACATCGAAGGTGTGAAGCGCTTCATCACCTCGGGCGAGCACGACATGTCCGAGAACATCATCCACATGGTGCTGGCCCGCCCCGAGGGCGGTAAGCCGGGCACCAAGGGCCTGGGCCTGTTCATCGTCCCGAAGTTCGACTTCGACTGGGAGACCGGCGAGCTCGGCGAGCGCAACGGCGTCTACGCGACCAACGTCGAGCACAAGATGGGCCTCAAGGCCTCGAACACCTGCGAGATGACCTTCGGTGCCAAGCACCCGGCCAAGGGCTGGCTGCTCGGCGAGAAGGTCGACGGCATCCGCCAGATGTTCAAGATCATCGAGTTCGCCCGCATGATGGTCGGCACGAAGGCCATCGCCACCCTCTCCACCGGCTACCTGAACGCCCTGGAGTACGCCAAGGAGCGCGTGCAGGGCGCCGACATCTCGCAGTTCCTGGACAAGACCGCCCCGCGCGTCACCATCACCCACCACCCGGACGTGCGCCGCTCGCTGCTGACCCAGAAGGCCTACGCCGAGGGCATGCGCGCGCTGGTCCTGTTCACCGCGTCGGTCCAGGACGACATGCTGGCCGCCAAGCTGCGCGGCGAGCGCGACGAGGCCGCCGAGCGCCTCAACGACCTGCTCCTGCCGATCGTCAAGGGCTACGGCTCGGAGAAGTCCTACGAGCAGCTCGCCCAGTCCCTGCAGACCTTCGGTGGCTCCGGCTACCTGCAGGAGTACCCGATCGAGCAGTACATCCGCGACGCCAAGATCGACACCCTCTACGAGGGCACCACGGCGATCCAGGGCCAGGACTTCTTCTTCCGCAAGATCGTCAAGGACGGCGGCCAGGCGCTGACCGCGCTGTCCGAGCAGATCCAGAAGTTCCTCGCCTCGGCCGAGGGCGGCGACGCCCTGGCCGCCGAGCGCAAGCTGCTCGCCACCGCCGCCGGCGACCTGGAGGCGATCGTCGGCAAGCTCCTCGCCGACCTCTCCTCGGTCGAGCAGGACGTCAAGAACATGTACAAGGTGGGCCTCAACACCACCCGCCTGCTGATGGTCTCCGGCGACGTCGTGGTCGGCTGGCTGCTGCTGCGCCAGGCCGCGGTGGCCCTGGCCAAGCTGGAGGCCGGCGCCTCCGAGAAGGACGTGCCGTTCTACCAGGGCAAGGTCGCGGCCGCCCGCTTCTTCGCCAAGAACGTCCTGCCGACCGTCGCCCCGCAGCGGGCGATCGCCGAGGGCATCGACAACGAGATCATGGAGCTGGCGGAGGAGGCCTTCTAGAAGGATCCTGAAGATCTTGCTGGCGGAGGGGCTGTCCCGGTTGGGGACAGCCCCTCCTGCGCTATGTGGTTGCGAGGGTGATGGTCCAGGT